>CAIKNA010000022.1 GCA_903828645.1 uncultured Bacteroidales bacterium | reverse complement strand
TTATTTTCCACCGTTTGCAGCTTTTTCAGCAGCCTGCATTTTTGATTCCAGTTCTGCTTTTAGCTGACTTAAGGTAAAACTGGCTCCTTTTTGCATCGGAGGGAATTCCAGAAGTGACATTGCTGCCTTGGCGATCTCTTTCTGTGCCAGTACAAAACGCCAGAATTCATATTTATACCATTCCATATATTCCAGCGAACCCGTATTCCCGGTGTACCAACCTGTGCGTTCAAGGGGATCCAGACGCAGATTGGTGATTGTAGGTCCACCTGGTGTAACCGTATTGCCAAGCCATCCTCCCGGTTGATCCTGGAACTGGTATTTATAATCATCAACACGCATGGCACCGAGCGTGCTTTCGGCAAAGTAAAATATCTCATGACGAGTGGATGGCCCCTTGCCTGTTATCATCGCAGTTTGGTCATAACCGTCAAGATGCACTTTATAGGTGGTTCCATTGATGGTTTTACCTTTTAAAAGATCAGCAGTAATGTTCGGATCCCCGGCAGCCGTTAAAAACGTCGGGAACCAGTCCATTCCAGAAATAATACCATTCTCAACCTTGCCGGCTGGTACGTGTCCCGGCCAGCGTACCAGGGCAGGTGCACGGAATCCGCCTTCATAGGTGGTTCCTTTTCCAGCTTTGAACGGAGTTTGTCCTCCATCAGGCCAGGTAAAATTCTCAGTGCCGTTATCCGTAGTAAAAACCACAATGGTATTGTCATCCATACCATTATCCTTGAGATATTTCATTACTGTACCAACAATATCATCCAGTTGGGCCATCCCTGCCTCATGAATTGACCAGCCATTTTCTTGTGTACGCATCTTTTCATATTTCTCAGAAAGATGAGTCACAATATGCATTCGGGTAGGATTCAGCCACATAAAAAACGGTTTGTTGTCTGCCTTGGCCTTATCCATGAATTTAAGGGAACTGGCGAGGAATTCATCATCAACAGTCTTCATTCGTTCAGGACACATCGGGCCGTCATCCGTTATCTTCTGCATTCCAACCTTGCCCCATCGCGGATCAACTGTTGCATTATCAGTAGTGGTCGCATATGAATGAAGAACATTTCGTGGACCGACTTCGTTTATCAGATTCTGCGGATAGTTCGGATGACATGGATCCTCCAATGCATCAAGATGGTAGAGGTAGCCGTGAAATTCATCGAATCCATGAACGGTTGGCAGGAATTGATTCAAATCACCAAGGTGGTTTTTGCCAAATTGCCCGGTGGCATACCCCAGGCCCTTCAGGGCAGTGGCAATCGTAACAGCTTCTGCCGGCAAACCGATTGGTGAACCTGCCTGGCCTACAGTGGTCATCCCTGTGCGAAAAGGGATCTCACCTGTAATAAAGTTAGCCCGGCCTGCGGTGCAACTTGCTTCGGCATAATAGTCTGTGAACCGCATGCCTTCTGTTGCGATCCTGTCCAGATTTGGGGTCCTGGTTGCCATCATACCCTGGTTGTAGCAACCAAGGTTCAGCCAGCCAATGTCATCGGCCATGATGACAACGATATTTGGCTTTTTCTGTGCGCTGCTCACTCCGGGTACCAAAAAAGCACCCAGAAGGAAACAGGCAGTCATGGTTAAAAATAGTCTTGATTTTTTCATAGCGATGTCCATTTAAGTGTTAAGTGTTAAGTTTTAAGTAGCGGAATTAAACAACATTAAAGGCATTGAATGTTTATGAATTATTTTTGAGCCGGTGGCAGCGGGTTTTTCAGCATGTTCTTGGCGGCCCAGTCTTTGATGATGGCTTGTGCGATCTGCTTTGCCGATGCGTTGACATCATTTGGATCCGTTAATTGCATATCGGCAGTCCAGATGAGTTTGTCATCTTTTACAATGTATAATTTTGCACTGATGTTGAATGTCGAGGTTGTATAAACCTGGCCGCCTCCGCCATACCATCCGCGGTATCCGCCATAAAAGCCACCCGTGGTATTTAACGAAACATCCTTCCCTTTATAGGAAATGAGCAACAATCCGTCGGCACCGGCATTATCCAGGATTTTGTTAAGTTCTTCATTGGTGTACTGTTTTGTTGGATCCATTAAATCGAGCGCTTTCTTACTCTTCAGGTTCTGGCTGTTGAAGTATGCTGTTAGCTGCTCCTCAAAAGGCTGGGTATAGGTAAGTTTGTCAAACAGGGCAAGAACAACGACATTACCAACCTGTGCGTTTGAATCCGGACTTTTCCAGCTGGTAATGCTGACCGGTGTGGAACATGACACAAGTAATGCTAAGACTACAAACATTACTCCCATTTTTGTTGTGGTTGTTTTCATGATTTTTAAATTTTAATGGTTAACTGAAAAATTGATTTCGGAAGAAATGAAATTTCTGAAAAGATCGTGTCGTTCCTGTTTTATGCCCCTGTTAACGGATAATATAGGCTATACCAACTTTAAGATTCAGCATTTGCAAATTTTTTGATGACTTGTCTTTATACAAATCGATCTGGTTTGTTGTCCATTTGTAATTGAATGCAACTAGTGCTCCCCATTGTGAATAATAGCCTAACTTAATCAATGCACCGATTTCCGGGGTCAGGGAGAAATCCCAACGGGTCTTGTATATATCATATTCCTCAACCAGCAGGTGATGCTCCATGTAATCTCCGCCAATTCCAAGTCCGATATAAGGAGAAACCATTTTGTCCGGCATGAGGTGGTACGCAATAACTGCCTGGAATGGCACCATCCAGGTAAAACGATAGTTGGTTGCAGTGATAGCCTGCCCGGTGGCAGGCAAAGAAAAGGTTTCATTTGTATAGATCTGGGATACACGCTGCCATGACATGTTAAAACCCGCAACGAGCCCGCCTTTAATAAAATACCGGCCTCCAAGGTCAAACCCGGCGGGACTTGCATTCCCCACCCATTTATTGAAGTCGCCAAGCGTGAAGGTCGTATTCCATGAAAAGGTGTAGTATGAACTGGGGATAAAGCCCATGGAAGAAGGTTTATCCTGACTTTTCACCAGCCCGTGCATTAACCCGGAAATCATAAGGAGTAAGAATATTTTTTTCATTTTGTTATCTTTTTAAATAATTTAATATTGATTTCCGCTACAGGGTTGTTTTTAAAACAGGTGTCTGTGTAAAAGCCTGGTCAACACTATTGGTGATGTCGGCCTGTGTATGGGTATTTGTCATCAATCCCCGTATAAATGCATTCCATCTCACCATGACGGTGTTGTTTACGACCTTTTTTAAATCGACCAGGTCGATGATGACCGATCCCGCAGAGTAAGAGGTTACATAGGCAGGATAGTAAGGATAACCATAACCTGGATAGCCCCAGGGATAATAACCAGGATACCCGTAATACCAGCCCGGAGAGTAAACCGTTGTTGTGGTGGTTTTGATGGCAGTTACATTGACGCCGAGATCCGGTTTAGCAGTATTTGCAATTTGTTCAAATCCACGGGTCTTCATGTTTGCTGCGATCCTGTTTAACAAAACCGTTGCATTTGCATTATTCAGTGTTGAGGTGTCTTTCCCATCAATATAGACCACTGTATTGGGGAGTGAGAAAGTTTTATACTCGTTAAAATTAACAGTCACATCGTACTGTGTATAAACAACCAGGTCCTGGGTCACACGACCGGAGGAGGGCGGGTATTTTGTACAGGAAGTAACCGCGATGATTCCCATTCCGAGAATCGTCAATAGTTTTATTTTCATCATAATGGGCATTTTTTGTTTTTGAATTTTAAGATTGTTTCTGATCTGTCATCGGTTACTGAATATGTCCCAACCGGAAAATCAGGCCGCCGGTAAATCCGAACTGGAAAAGTGTGGAGTAAACGGAAACGCTGCCTCCCGATCCGCCGGACCCTGCAAACAAGGCAAATGCGGTTCCCTGGATGGGCACAAGGCCCTGTGCCTGCAACCGAAGTCCGACCCTTTTACTGAAATAAACTTTTGCCCCTGCATTGATTCCCATGGAGAAAAACCACGAATCAGAATAGGTCTCTTTGGGGTAGAATAAACAAGCGCCCATGTTGAATCCGATGAATGGTGAAACTGCAGGATTGACCCTGAAATTTTTAGTAAACCCGATGTGCATATAATTGATGCTGATGGGTATTTCCTGTGATACTGGTATAACCCCGGCAACACTGAAGTAGTTTAACTGGGCCTTCGTATCCGACCTGTTATAGAGCAGATCGAAATCTACAACCCGGCTGACTGCAATGCTGATGATTCCCCCGTATTGGGCATTGCCAATGATGTGCGCCTCAGCAGTATTTCCCTGCATCGTACCACCAAATACATAACCCCCAAACGGGGTGACTTCAACCTTCTGGGCATTGATCAAAAATGGCAGACAAATCAAGGCTATTAGAATAAATATAGTTCTTTTCATATCGTTTCTTTTTAGAATAAAATAAATTTAATAACCTGGCTGATTTACGGCTTATTCTGAACGAAAGGAACATTCTGAAGCAATTTCATCCTGATTCCTGTCAGGATAAAATATTCGATCTGGTAAAACTGGGTAGCGACAATGGCATTTGAAACCAGTTTAATCTTACCATAATAGGTGACGATCAGGTTGTCAGTTTTTTTCTGAAGCGCTATCACTTTAATTGTCCATGCATCTGCCTGTGCAGGGGTCATGTCCAGGTAGTGGTCAGCATATTGTTTCAGCAGTTCAATTCTCTGTTTACCCAATTCTTTGCGTTGTGTCTCATATTCATCATACAATTTCCAGAAAGCATCTTTCTGTAGTGCGGAGGGTTTAACAAAATCTGCGACAGCAGCTTTTTTATCCATTCCGAAAGCAGCCTGAACCAGGTCAATCTCTTCTTTGTTTGATTGTGACCAGGCAAATGATGTTAAAAATAATGCGGTGATGATTAAGATGTACTTTTTCATAGTTAAAGTTTAAGGTGGTTAAAAATTAAAGGTTATCATGATACTTATTCGGCATTGAATTGAATAATATCGATCAGGGTTTCACCATCCACAGGTTTTCGCAGGTAGGCTTTTACACCATATTGCCGGCATTTTTCCCGGCTGGTTGCGTCATCAAATGCGGTTACCACGATTACAGGCAGGTGAATACCCTGCCGGTCAAGTTCCGTAAGGAGATCACAACCACTCATGCCGGGTAAATTCAGATCAAGTACAAGGGTATCCTGCAAGCCCTGTTTATATACCGCCAGGAAATCATTGGCACTTCCGAATGACCGGTAATCAAGTCCTGCAGATTTGAGAAACAGCTCAAATGCCCGCCTGACAGACTTGTCATCATCAACAAGATATACCATCTTTTCCTGTGGGTTTAGTAATCCGAGATGTGGAGTAATATCCAAAATCCAACGGACAAAGGTAACTTACCGTTTGCCCCTGGTCAATAGTACTTTACTACTACCGGGTTGCTGATGTATTCAGGATGGAGGATGGGAAAGCTACTCCTTGACTGATGAATGAATGATTGAAGCTTTGTCTGCAATGCGAAGAATTTCCGGAATGGATTTAACTTCAAGTTTTTCACAGATGCTTTGCCTGTGATTTTTAACAGTATTCTCTGCTATTTCGAGTTCACCGGCAATTTGCTTGTTCAACATGCCGGTGAGCAGGTATTTTAATATCTCATTTTCTCTTGGTGAAAGCCTCCTGATTAAGTTCGTGGCTTTCTCAATCTCGTCATGTTCTGCATTCAATTTCCGGCTGATTGCCAGCCCCTCTGCAATAGAATGGAGCAGTTCCTCTTCTTTAAATGGTTTCTCAAGAAAATTTAGTGCGCCTTGCTTCAATGCCTGCACACTCATGGGGATGTTACCAAACCCGGTAATAAAAATGATTGGAAGCAGTGAATCCTTTGATATCAGTTCATGTTGCAGATCGAACCCGCTTTTCCCGTCAAGGTTCATATCCAGAAGCATGCAGCCGGTTCCTTCAAAATGATCCCTGGCCAGGTACTCTTCCGAACTGCAATAGGTTTCAACCTGGTAGTTTGCCGCAGCCAGGAAAAGGGATATTGATCTCCTGATCGAAGGATCATCATCAATAAGGAAAATAATCTCTTCTGATTTATTCATGATCGATTGTCTCTAAACTGAAGGAAAATTCAGCACCTCCCTCCGGAAGATTGTTGGCCCATATTGTTCCATTATGTTTTTCAATGATTGACCTGCTGACGGCCAGTCCTATTCCAAATCCACTGCTCCGGGTGGTGACAAATGCTTTAAAAAGCTTATCCTTCACCGCATCGTCAATTCCCGGCCCGGAATCACGAACTGAAACGATAACCTTGCCCTTTGATAACTTTTGGCTTATTTCCACGATTCTGTGTCCGGGGTCCCTGCTTTCCATTGCAAGTGCTGCATTGAATAAAAAATTCAAAATAACCTGCTGTATCTGGATTTTATCGCCAAATATGAAAACAGGTATATGATCCTGTTCATAGTTTACCTGGATGTTTTGTTTTATAGCTTCCGAATGAAAAATATAGAGGGTCTCCTGGATCAGGGTAGAGATGTTCACATTTTCCTTTTCCCTGTTTTCCAGTTTCATCAAACTTTTCACGCTGCTGATAAGCGCTGCGGCCCGTTTATCGTCTTCAATAATGTTGCTGAATATTTCTTTCGCCTGGTTGTAATCCAATTTGCCCGATTCGAGAAACCGGTCGCCTGCCTGCGCACTGTATAAAATTGCCGTCAATGGTTGATTGAGTTCATGCGAAAGGGATGCTGTAAGTTCAACCATCCTCATCATCCGTTCCTCCCTGACAAGTACCCGGTAAAGATCTTCTGCTTCAGTCTTTTGCTTCCCAATTGCTTTCTGACGGATAATCAACTTAAACAAATAAATAATCAGGAAAGTT
>CAIKNA010000021.1 GCA_903828645.1 uncultured Bacteroidales bacterium | reverse complement strand
GTACCGGTGATGACGATCTGTGACGGGGTCGTGATATCCTGCCATGTAAAGTTGAAACAACTGTTGGCATCGGTGATGCTGACCGTGTAGCGGCCTGCTGACAGACCGGTGATCAGTTGGGCATGTGAACCGGTAACCCAGGTATAGTAATACGGTGGGGTGCCGCCGGTGCCTGTGATGGTTGCAGTTCCGTCAGTCCCTCCGAAGCATTTCGGGTTGGTTACAATACCATTGCCTGAAAGTTTCGTGGGCTGGGTAATGGTATAACTGCCCGTTGCAGTACAGGTGTGAGCGTCTGTCACCGTTACAACATATGTGTCAGCTTGCAGGCTGGTCACATTTGCCTTGTAACGTTGTGTTGGGTCGCCCCAGATGGTTACATTGGAGGTCCAGCTATAGGAATACGGTGAAGTACCTCCGGTTACGGTCAAGCTGATAGAGCCGCCATGATCGCCGAAACAGGATTCGTTTGTTTGAACAGGGGTGATGGATAATGCACCCGGTGCGATAAGTGCATAGGTGGCCGTTTTTGTACATGAATTGCCATCCGTAACCGTTACAGTGTATGTGCCGCTACCAAGACCTGAGATGGTCGGTGTTGATCCGCCTGGGCTGCTCCATGCATAGCTGTAAGCAGTTGCGCCGCCGCTCACGCTGACGGTAATGACCCCGTCGATCGTGCTGGAACAGCTGGGGTTCGTTTGGGTTGTAGGAGTAATAGTCAAAGGTGCGGGAGCATTGATCGTCCAGCTTCCGCCCGAAGGACAGGAATTCGCATCTTTTACTGAAACAGTATAAGTACCTGCGGTGAGGCCCGTAATAATATCGCTTGGGCCTGATCCATTGTGGCCGTTGCTCCAGGCATACGTATAAGGGGAGGTCCCTCCAGCCATTGTAACTGAGATAGAACCGGCATTGCCAACACAAAGAGGCTGATTGACAGTGGGAGAGAGGGACAACGCCGACGACTGGTTGATGAACCAGGTGCCGGTTTTTGTACAATTGTTGCCATCCGTAACGGTAACTGTATAGGTGCCCGTTGATAGGCTGCTAACCGCAGAAAGATTGCCAGCTCCGTTGCTCCATGCATAGGAATAAGCCGTCAATCCACCTGATACAGTGAGGTTGATGTAACCCGTCGAAGATCCGACGCAGGTTGCATCCTTTTTGAAGGAAGCGATGGCAAGTCCGGCGGGTTCGGAGATATTCCAACTGCCGGTCGTTTTACAGGTATTGGCGTCGGTAACGGTAACAAAGTAGTTGCCGGCTGCCAGGCCGGTATTGCTGGGTGAATTCGGGCCGCTTGGACTCCATGTGTAAGAGTAAGGTGAGGAACCACCGGAAACACTGATGATAATGGAACCAGTACTGCTACCGGCACATCCCGTTACATTGCTGCCACCTGTTTTTGTGATCACCATCCCAGCAGGATCTGTAACAACAAATGGTGCACTCGCCTGTGCACAGTTATTGTCATCCGTAACGGTGACAGTGTAAGTTCCAGCTATAAGCCCGCTTACATTTTTGGTTGTTGCCCCGTTGCTCCAAAGATAACCGATATAGAAAGCGGATCCTCCGTCAGGAGTAATCGTGATGGATCCGTTGTTGTCTCCATGACATCTCGGGCTGGTAACTGTTCCTGTTATCAGAATAGGCTGATTAATCCCTACAACGACAAGTCCTGAGGATAATCCGACCGGTTGTGGGGGAGAACCTTCCCAATATTGAACAGAAAGGTAATAAGTGCCAGCATGATAACCGAACCCTGGATTGATAACCGGGTTCTGCTGATTGGAAGACCAGCCAAGCAGGTCAGTCCATGTGTAGGTGGAACCGGAAAGACCGCAACCGGGCAATGTCGCGCATTGCAGATTTATGGGCGACCCATAACACACCGGATTTGGTGTTGCCGTCTGTGCAATGACATTGTAGGACAATGCCAGCATGAAGAATATTAAAGCAGGTAAGAGCTTTAGCATCTTCAATGGAATTTTGTTGTAAAATGTTTTCATAAATTAATACTTAGTTTAAACTGATTAGTTAACGTTATAAAGAGCGATTAAAAAATGCATTCATGTATAAGTTAATGAAATTCGCACCTAAGGAGGCGGTTCAAGTTTGATGTACACTTTCATGTTCGTTGGATTGTTCATAAGACTGATTTTTTTGACGTATTCAAGTTCTTGATTATTGTTAAATAAATAACAAATTTATCAAGCGCTTAAAAATTAACCTTTTCTGACAAAATGTGTTAGAGTGTATCCCTAACTGGTTGGAAATCCTTGTCTGGTCAGTGAAAGCCAATTATTTTGCGGGTGACAAATTTTACTCGAAAGTACACTTTTCCGGGGGACATACCAAATATATATAGTCTAAATAATTATAAATTTGAGAATACTGACAAAATATGACCAAATTCCTGTACATTTGCTTTTGCTGATGAAAAACCGGTTTTTCCTTTTTTTACCGAAAATTGGAAAATATAAAATATATTTACAAAGTTAATCTTGTAATCAGTTCCCCGAACAAATACATATTAAATCATCGTTAAATTCCTAAATTGAACATGATAAACACGGACGGAAAGATCAAGATCATGGTTGCTGACGACCAGGGGCTCATCCTGCATTCACTGGTAACTTTGCTTAACGAGGTAGAAGATTTTGAGGTGATTGGCTCGGCGCAGAACGGGGTCGTCCTTTTGCAACTGCTCGAAGAAAACAAACCCGATGTCATCATCATCGACATCAACATGCCGAAAATGAGTGGTATCGAGGTAACCAAGATCATTGACGGAAAGATGCCCTGGATCAAGATCATTGCCCTGTCGATGTACAGTCATCCCCAGTACATCAAGGAGATGCTGCGCCACGGTGCAAAGGGATTTCTCTCCAAGAATTGTCTCCCGCACGAATTGTTTGAAGCGATCCATGCGGTCAATGACGGGAAAACCTACCTCGACAAACATTGCTCTGACATCATTATCCATAACTTTTCACAGGTCAAACCGGATTTCAGGACCAACCTGCAGTCGATCACCGCGCGTGAAATTGAAATCATCAGGGCCCTGGCCGATGGCATGGCCACCCGCGAGATCGCCGAAAAACTCTTCATCAGCGACAAGACTGTCGAACGGCATAAGACGAACATCCTGAAAAAACTCGAACTCCGCAATACCGCGCAACTGGTCAAGGTTGCAGTTGAACAGGGAATACTCATCCAGTAAACGGTTTTCACGGGAATAACTGAAACCCTCCTGATATTTCCTGAACGATAGCTCCCGCATTTCACATATCGGATTTTTCATTAATATTGTTCCCTGCCCGGGCTCGGACGGACCGTAATGACAATGTAATGTTGATTCGTTGCCGGAACTGATGTTAAAAACATAAATAACCTATTGCAATACGCAGTATGCCAGTTTATAGTGTAATAATTTCCCTAGATATTGCCTGCCCATGAAAAAGAACCTCTTGTATGTAATGGTATTCCTGTTCGGAGTACTCCTTTATTCCAATACAATCCCGAACCGGTATGCCTATGATGATTACAGCGTCGTTCATGAAAACCGCTTCACGAAACAGGGTTTGAACGGCATCCCCGGCCACCTTTTCAATGACAGTTTTTATGGCTTCACCGGGCAGAAGAACCTCTTCCGGGGCGGCCGGTACCGCCCGCTGTCGCTTATTACCTTCAGCATGGAGTATGAGGCCTTCGGCGAAAATCCCTATTTCAGCCACTTCATCAATGTTTTGCTTTTCGGATTGATCTGTATGCTGATGTTACGGGTATTCGCGTCATTATTCAGGGACAAACTCCAGTTTAACAGGGTTAAAGATTATTTTGCCAGCCTGTCGCTGGTGTCGGTCCTTGTTTTTGCCTGCCACCCGATCCATACCGAG
>CAIKNA010000020.1 GCA_903828645.1 uncultured Bacteroidales bacterium | reverse complement strand
GTAATCAGGAAAATGGCCCATTTCCAACTGCCTGATTCCCGGTTTACAGTTGCCACCACCGCAATGCATGGCATATAGATAAGGATAAAGAGAAGATAGGAAATTCCGGCAAGGGGGGTGAAGAGTTTTTGTCCCAGGCGAATCCCATCCTGGTGCACCGCCTGCTGAAGTTCTACCCCCAGCGTTTTAGGATTTCCCTTTGAATCTTCATGATTTGAGCCAAAAAGAACACCCATCGTGCTCACGACAACCTCTTTGGCTGCTGCCCCGGTGATGAGGCTGACCCCCATGCGCCAGTCGAATCCAAGTGGAGAGATTACCGGCTCGAGGGTTTTGCCGATTTTTGAAATATAGGAGTTCTGCAGCCTTTCTTCAGGGCTCAGTTTACTCCCCCCGGGAAAATATTCAAGCGCCCAGATCAGGATCACCGCAATGAGGATGACTCCCCCCATTTTACTGAGGTATTGTCTGCCTTTTTCCCACATGTGCTGCATGATCACCTGGAAAGTGGGCATGCGATAGGGGGGCAGTTCCATAACAAATGGGGCTTCTTTGCTCTTGAACAGGGTTTTTTTGAAAACAAGCGATATTAAGATTGCCAGCACAATCCCAGTCATGTAAAGCCCGAAAATTACCGACCCGGCATGGGTGGGGAAAATGGCTCCGGCAATGAGAATGTACACTGGAAGCCTGGCGCTGCATGACATAAAAGGGTTGATGAGCATGGTAAGCAGCCGGTCGTTGCGGTCTTTGAGTGTCCGGGTTACCATAATCGCCGGTACATTACATCCAAAGCCCATGATGAGCGGGATGAACGACTGTCCGTGCAAACCAATTTTATGCATCAGTTTATCCATGATGAAAGCCGCCCTGGCCATATAGCCGGTGTCTTCCATGAGTGAAATAAAGAAAAAAAGGATCAGGATGTTCGGGAGGAATACGATGATGCTGCCGACTCCATTGATAATCCCATCCACCAGCAGGTCCTTGAGCGGGCCGGAAGGGAGTGAAATGTTTACCTGGGTTCCGATCAGGGAAACGACAATGTCGATCCAGTGTTTGGGAATTTCCCCGAAGGTGAAGGTGGATTGGAACATCAACCACAGGAACAGGATGAATATTGGAAACCCCAGTATTTTATGGGTAAGCAGCGAATCAATCCGTTCGCTGACAGATTTGGACGGTTTCACATTTCTGCCTGTTTGGAGGGTCTCCTTCAGTGCACCGGCAACAAACCCATATTTTGCGTCGGTGGCCAATGTTGCCGAATCCTCCTTAAAGTTTGCTTCAAGGCGCTGTATCTCCTTTTCCGTTATTTGCCTGATGGCCTGGAACTGGTCTGAAGATTCGATGGAGGAGAGCACAGCAGCATCTTTTTCAAGCAGTTTGATGCTGTAAAATCGTGAAGAGATCCGGTCGGTCAGGGATTTATCCTGCCAGATCACTTCCTGGATTTTCCTGATCGATCGTTCAAGTTCCTGGCCATAATTGATATGAACATGGCGGATAACCCGGTCACGGTCTTCGAATACCTCGATGAGCCGGTCGAAAAGCTCGGGAATACCCGTCCCTTTGGAACTTACCGTAGGAATGACCGGAATTCCCAGAAGTTTTCCAAGCGCATGATAATCAAGCTTGTTTCCGGTTTTCTCCAATTCGTCGTACATGTTGAGGGCGATCACAACCCTGATGTCCATGTCGATGAGCTGGGTCGTCAGGTAGAGGTTACGCTCAAGGTTGGATGCATCCACCACATTTACGACAATATCGGGGACTTTCTCGGTGATGTGTGTCCTAACAAACAGTTCTTCGGGTGAGTAGGCTGTTAATGAATAGGTTCCCGGAAGGTCGGTGATGTTAAAAGTATAACCTGCATGCTTGAATTTTGCCTCTTTTGAATCGACCGTAACCCCGCTGAAATTCCCTACCCGTTCATGGGAGCCCGAGGCCACATTGAAGAGGGTGGTTTTTCCGCAGTTGGGATTCCCAACCAGAGCAATATCGATGATTTTCCCCCTGTCCCCATCGTCAAACCTCCTTGACTGCTCTTCCATGGTTCCCCGGTATCCGTATATTTCGGGTGGTGGAGTTTCGTGGTTGTTCAGATCATCCACGGATAAAATTTCAATGAGCCGTGCTTCACTGCGTCTGAGCGAAACATGGTAACCCATGATCTTGTATTGAACAGGATCCTGCAATGGTGCTGCTTTCACCACTGTCACCTCCCTGCCTTTCACAAAGCCCATTTCAGTGATGCGTTTTCGAAATGAACCACGGCCTTTCACTTTCGTGATCTGGCCCGATTCACCTTGCTGAAGTTCGAAAAGGGTAGCCAATTAATTTAGATTGAATAAATGCAAAGATAGTCAAAATGGCTGGAAGTTCCAGAATTATCGAAGCTCTTTTCATTTAATGGTTCCCAGGTAAGATGAAGCTTCCGGCCCCACGTTGAAGATCACATCCATGATGCTCAATCCCGCTATAAAACCATGACGGGATTCAAAAACCTGCGTATAATGAGGGTAATTCATTTGGATCACGGAATGTTTTGCTACGGCGATGGTTCGCAAATCTGTATTTGTAGCAGGTGATTTCTCGAATTTTTCAGTCAGCAATACAGGGCGGCTGATGTTGAGGATTTGCAATAGGGTTTGGAAAATTTCCATGTTCAGATCAAGGAGGTATCTGAAATCCTTTTCAAAAAAGCGGGTAAAATGATCCTGGTAATAAAGAAAAAACGGCGAATTATTATACGCCGTCTCTATCGACCGCCAATGGATTTTCTGCCAGGGCTGGTGATTGGATATCCTCACATCTTTTGTGAGGGTATGGTTCCCGTTATCCCTGATTACCGGGATGGTCAGGGTTTGCTTCCCGTTGGGACCGAAAATGTCGCAATGGTTCCGGCACGTTTGCTTGGGATAAGTCTCAAACGCTTCAATCACGATGCCTTCTGACTTGATAGCCTTTGCCATGTATCCGGCAGGAGGAAAGTAGGCAGTTGCAACCAGTAGCGACATCAGTTAACCACTTTCAACAAAACTTCGCTGATGGCCTTTATGAGTGAATCTTTTGGCAGGGCACCGACCGACATTTGAGGCTGCTCATTCACAGGTACGAACAACATCGAAGGAATGCTGCGAATCCCAAATGCACCGGCCAATTCCTGCTCTTTTTCAGTGTCAATCTTGTAGATATTGATTTTTCCGGAATATTCAACTGCAAGTTCTTCAAGAATCGGGGCCACCATTTTGCAGGGGCCGCACCAGTCGGCATAGAAATCGATGATACACGGGATGGTTCCCTCGAATTTCCACTCCTGATTTTGTTCGAAATTGAATACCTTTTCTAAAAAGGATTCTTTGGTTAAGTGCTCTACCATTTTGTATGAATTAGAAATTAAAATTATAAATCGTGACAGGTTATGCGTGACAGGTAATGCGTGAAGGGTGAGTAACCCATGTCCGCTCCTCGGCATGCATACTATTTTACTAACAAAGTTTTCTGGATCATCTCCACAAATGCCGGTTTCTGAAGGGCGCCCACCGACATCTGCGGTTTTCCGTTTTTAGGGATAAAAAGGACGGCGGGTATCGAATTGATATTGAACAAACCGGAGAGTTCGCGTTGCTCATCGGTGTTGACTTTGTAAATCCTTACCCTGCCCTGGTATTCTTTGGCAAGTTCGTCCATGATCGGAGCGACCATTTTGCATGGCCGGCACCAGTCTGCATAAAAATCGATGATGCATGGCTGATCGCCACTGAAAGTCCACTCTTTAGGATTGGTTTTGTAATCCCAAACGAGCTTTTGAAATGAATCAGCGGTAAGCTTGTTCACCTGTCCTTCGGTCATTGTACTGCCGCCTCCTTCGTGGTTTTCAGGGTTACTGCAGGCATTGAAAGTGAGAGCAACGAGGAAAAACAATGCGAATGTCAGTTTTTTCATGATTCAGTTTATTTGAATGACGTTGCAAAGATAAAAAGAATTTCAATCGCATATCGCATAAACATCACTAATTTGTTTAAATTTGCAGGCTGATTGTTTTATAACCCATGATATGTCATTCAAACAACTTGATATCAATGAATTTACCGGTTTTTTCCAGCAGGAGGAAGATTGTCTGAAGTTTCTTGCAGAAAAAAAGTGGGCGTCCGGGTTTGTATGCGTCAAATGCGGGAATACAAATTATTGTAAGGGCAAAACGCCCTATGCCCGCAGGTGTACCCGCTGTAAAACGGAAGAGTCGGCGACTGCACACACGATTTTTCACCGTTGCCACATCCCGATTACAGAAGCTTTCCGAATCGTTTTCCTGGTTTGCCATGATCCTGCTGTTTCCACCTATGAACTGTCAAGGTTGATGGACCTCCGGCAAATGACCTGTTGGAAATTGAAAAGCCGCCTGGTTGATTGTATTAAAAACCGTGGAGAAGTTGACATCCTGTTTAACGAAAAAAAAAGTAACCTGGCTGAACTGATGTTACCGGAACCCGGGACAACCCCAGCAGGATAAAAATCGTTACTTTCGTAGACTTAAACTGAAACCCATGTCAATCCTGATCACAAACATCAAAGAAATCATTCAGGTTGAAGAAAAACCGCAACTATTTGTTGCCGGGAGTGCCATGTCGAAGTTGAAAACCATTAAAAACGGCTGGTTGCAGATTGAAGGGAACAGGATCAGGGATTTTGGTGTGATGCCGGTCCCCGGTCTCATAACACGGAACATTGATCCCGGATCAACCGTTATTGACGCTACGGGTAAGATGGTCTTTCCCAGTTTCTGCGACAGCCATACGCACCTGGTCTATGCTGGAAGCCGGGAGATAGAGTATATCGACAAGATCAGGGGGCTGAGTTACGAGGAAATTGCCCTGCGGGGCGGAGGGATCGTCAATTCGGCAAAACGGTTGCATGACGCCGGTGAAGAGGAACTAGTCGAACAGGCGCTCTTTCGCCTTGAGGAGATCATGATGCTGGGTACCGGTGCTGTGGAGATCAAGAGCGGTTATGGCCTGAATGTTGAAGATGAACTGAAAATGCTTCGGGTGATCCGTAAACTTAAAACACTTTCACCGGTAAAAATCGTCCCGACATTCCTGGGCGCCCACGCGGTACCTGCCGAATACAAAGGCCGGCAGGATGAATTTGTCGATATGGTGATATGCGAAATGATCCCACAGGTTGCTGCAGAAAATCTTGCCGATTACATTGATGTGTTTTGTGACCGCGGATTTTTCACGGTTGAAGATACTGACCGTATCCTGAATGCCGGGATGAAGCATGGTATGCGTGCCAAGATCCATGCCAATGAACTTGATTATTCTGGCGGCATACAGGTTGGGGTGAAGTACAATGCTCTTTCTGTTGATCATCTTGAGTTCACCGGGGATGAAGAGATTACCTGCCTGGCAGGCACGGAAACAATGCCGACGATTTTACCGGGGGCTGCATTTTTCCTGGAAATGGCGTATGCACCCGTCCGGAAAATGATCAGTGCAGGACTTCCTGTGGCGATGGCCAGTGATTTCAACCCGGGATCATCCCCTTCAGGAAATATGCAGTTTATCCTTTCCATGGCTTGCATCAAATACCGTATGCTTCCTGAAGAAGCCATCCATGCAGTTACCATCAACAGTGCCTACGCCATGGGATTGAGCGGCGAATATGGCAGCATCGCCCGCGGAAAGGTTGCCAACCTTTTTATTACCACACCAATTCCCACCTATTCCTATATGCCTTATGCTTATGGGAGCAACAAAGCCGAACAGGTTATCTTAAACGGGCAACTGGTCCGGCCGGCAATGGTCCAATGAAAAGAGGCTGATTCATCGGTTTGAAACAGCCTCTTTAATATCAGTTTTGAAAATGGGCGGGTGAACAACCCTGAAGGTTCGGTTCTATTCAATCACGAGTTTTCCTTTTGTCATGATCTCTTTTCCCGTCAGCATATACAGGTATAGACCGGCCGGAAGGTTGTTTCTTTCGAGCACTGAAATATTGCCGGTGACTTTCATCCGGTAGACTTCCCTACCTACAAGATTGTAGAGGACAAACTGCAGGTCTTCCGATATTTTCAACCCATCGATGATTACCTGGGCCTGGTTTTGCAATGGGTTTGGAACAATGCGAACCTGCAAGGCGCTGGCAATCGGTTGTTCATTCACATCCAGCATGGGGGAACATTGTGTGCCGACAGGATTGCCATACGTTTCTGTTCCTTTCTTGAAATAGACCAGGCGGTAAAATTCCTGCGTCGTTTGATCGTCACGATAATATTCAGATACCCCAAGGCCTTCGGAATAGTTGCGGTAAAGGGTCACACCTCCCACGGGAACCACCCAGCATGAATTCATGAATCGGTATTTGTCCTCGGTAACTTTTTTGGTCTGACGGCTGTTGAAAGCTTTCATATAGCGGTCAAACTGCGAGGCGTAAACATTCTGGCGGGCAAACTGATCGGGCAGGCGCATGATCGTTGAGTCGAGTGCCATGACATTGAACTTGTATTTGGTGACAATGGTGTCATGGATATAAACATGATTATTTCCCGGGTTGGTGATGGTACTTCTGCACCTGTCGAACTTGTACACCACGGAGTCGTTGTTGGCTCCGTAGGTGGTTTTGGAATAAACATTCTGAATCTCTTTCCACGTAGTGCTGGGCCCACCAACGTAAGAGTTGGTATATCCCGAGTAGTGAAGGACATCGCCAATATTGAAACTGTAAACCTCTTTCCAGCCAAAATCCTGGATCCCGATAACCGGTTTGAGTTTTCCGACAATGGTATAATTTGTCGTATCATAAGGCACATTTGTCATGTCGAAAGTTCTTGACAATCCATAATGTTTGCTGAGTTTAAAAAATTTGCCATTCCACGGATTTGAGATCAGGGTTCCGTCGTTTCTTTTTGCCTGCAGGGTGATGGTCATCACATCATCAAGAACCCCCATCACGCTGTCCTGAGCAATTGAAGCCACCTTGGCTTCAAGGTAGGTACCCATGGTTAGTTTTGTAAACCTCCAGGTATCATTCACCTGGCCTTTGGCGTAGACATAAACGGTATCATTATATTTATTAAAGAAGTTAAACATGAAACTGGCGCTATGTCTGTAGATTTTCCTTCCTAATATGGAACCCCTTGTGGTATCAAGGCATTCGGATGCAGTATCGCGCATGATCGCAAATGAGTAAAAGATCGTATCGCCCGCAGCCGGGACGGTGTAGCTGGTAGTCTTGTAGGCCTTCACCATATTGGTGTTCAGCTTTTTATAAAAAGCAGGTCCGGCAGAACAAATGTTGGTGTAATTCTGCGCATGGAGCAGGACCGGGGCAAGAATTAAAATTGTAAGTATGATTTTTTTCATAGAGCGTTGAATTTTTTACAAAAATAGTTAAAAAAGTTACAGAAAAGACAACCTTCCTTGTCGAATGGTTGCCTGTTCCATTGTGGTGGTAATATTTATTTTGTTTTGCCTGGAGCAGTAATTGATGGTTTCTTCAAAGCTGCATCTGCAGCTTCCAGCATTGGCTTGATGGATATCTCGCTGCCAACGGCATTTTTCATCCAGAGCTGAGGAATAAGGCGCCCGGCGGAATATATCCGTACGGCTTCGTCGGCAAAGTTTTTTCCTTTCAGGAACTGATCGAGCTGGAAGTCGATGAGGTGTCCGACCGGGTAATTCGAGAGGTAAAGCGGATCCTCAATCATATGTGAATAAATGGCCAGGATAGGTGTCTCTTTTGTCCCCAGAACAGGAGCATAATATTGGTTCCATACATCCCTGGCGGTTTTTATCACGGTCTCCTTCAGTTGTTCCTTTGTTGCGTTGGGATTTTCATAAAGCCATTGCCAGACTTTCATATCCAGCAACGAAACACCCATTATTTCGTAACTCATCCAGAAATTGTCAAGGGCAGCAAGGGCCTCTTTATCGGGGTCGTTGTCTTTGATCCCGAGCAACTCTAGGTCGTGTTTCTGGAATGTAAAGGCAAATGCTTCAGTAAAGGCTGTGTTTGGAACACCCTGCATCATGTAGTTGTCAACCATGTAAAGTGAAATAGTTTGTTCCACATTGTGGCCAAGTTCATGAACGGCAATGTTATATCCTTTGTAGTCCATGCCTTCCTTTCCGATACGGGTACGCAGGTGTGCCTTATCCCCTTTCATCTGGGCCCCCCAGGCATGGCCGCTTCCACGGGCAGGGTCGACAGTGATGTGCGAGGCGATCTCTTTTGCCTTGTCAGGTTTGAATCCCATTTTAACCAGGATGTTTGGAATATCAGCCTCAAATGCTTTTGTGTCCGGGTATTTGGCGCGTGTGGTTTTATCGAGGAGTTCCATATTCATATTACTGCGTGGTTTGAACCCGTCATACCAGATGTCGAAGGGCTGCAATGGGCGGCCGAGACGTTTACTGATCAGGTCGCCTACCTGTTTTACCTGGGCCGAGGAGCAAAATTCAGTAAAGAGTTTCTCAACCTGTTCCCGGGGAATCTCCATTCCTCCGTCGAAAGAACGCATGATGTACGTGGGATTGTTCGGT
The DNA here is from genome assembly GCA_903828645.1 of uncultured Bacteroidales bacterium. Lineage (GTDB taxonomy): Bacteria > Bacteroidota > Bacteroidia > Bacteroidales > FEN-979 > CAIVAT01. The sequence continues at coordinate 10,639 of CAIKNA010000020.1, read as the reverse complement.
GTATAGGAATCCATCAATTTCATCTTGTTGAACATATTGAGGAGATTGGCATACCGGGTATCCGGTTCAGGATTGTTCGCTACCTCTTTCCCGTTTTTAAAAACTTTGTTTGAAACCGGGTTCCACTGAAAGGATGGATTGTTTATCACGCTGTCGGGAATATCCTGTTTGATAATCCGGAGCATCACCTCGTAAATCATCTTTTGCTTGAGCAATCCTTCGTCACCCTTGTTGTAGTTTGCTTTCAGCTCGTCCCGCAGGTTCCAGTGAGATAAAAGTTTCATATCCTTTGCAAAATGGGTCTTACCCTGGTCGTCGAGCAGGTTGCCGACATAAATATTGTAACCGGAGATGTAATTATCTGCCGCGGTAAGCGCCTCAGCGATTTTGACATTGACATCGGCCGGCACACGTGCCGTGAACAAATCGCCCATCCTGACACAGGCCCATTCGTAACGGCTCCATTTCGGACCCAACTCCTCTTTTTCCTTCAGGGTGTAAAATGGGAAATTGAGCACAGTGACAAATGCAAGTTTGCTGGTGAAAAAATCATCATTGAAATGTGCCCCGGGATCATATGCCCCAAAAAGTTCATCGACGTCGAGCATCTCCCCGATATCAAGCTGCATGCCACGTTTCAGGTCAAGGCTGATCATGTTGAAATGGCCATACATGGACTCCCAGTTGGCGGAAAATCTTCTGAATAATTCGTCATGTTTAGCAGGGTCACCAACAAAGTATTTCATACAGAATGCCTCGAACTCCTTTTCTGTGCCATCTTTTGCTGTCCACAGGGCCGCACATTGGTTCACCCCTTTTTCCAGGCGGGTTTTAACAGCATCGCCGTATTGTTTCGTCAGTTTGATCTTCATGGAGTCGACAACAGATTGTTTGATATAGGAAACCGGGGCATTCGAGGTGTTCTTGTCAGCCGGTTTGCATTGTCCGAGGAGGATCGCCATCGGAAGCAAAAGGAACAGTATGTTTTTCATTGGAGGAGTATTTGTGAAATTTTACACAAAAGTAATGAAATAGCGAAAGAAGGTAGTATTGGAATGGGAAAAAAAGCAAAGATTTACATATTTTTGCATTTTACCATTTTACCAATTCTGCGTATGAAGCAATTAATTGAATGTGTTCCCAACTTCTCCGAGGGTCGCGACATGAGCGTGATCAAAATCATTACCGATGAAATTGAAAAAGTGGCAGGGGTCAGGCTCTTGGATGTTGATCCGGGGGCGGCGACAAACCGCACAGTGGTCACCATGGTAGGAACACCCGATGCAGTTCTTGAAGCCGCCTTTATGGCCATCAAAAAAGCTTCGGAGGTGATTGACATGAGCAAACATCATGGTGAACATCCCCGTTTTGGAGGTACTGATGTTTGCCCGCTGGTACCGATTTCAAACATTACCATGGAAGAAACCGCTGAATTTGCACGAAAACTCGCCGAAAGAGTCGGGAATGAGTTGGCAATTCCGGTATACTGCTATGAAAGCGCAGCCCTTTCGCCGGAACGTAAAAACCTGGCGAATTGCCGCTCGGGAGAATATGAAGGTTTGCCGAAAAAGCTGGAAGATCCTCACTGGAAACCAGATTTCGGACCGGCACAGTTCAATCCGCGCACAGGCGCCATTGCCATTGGCGCCCGGGATTTTTTAGTCGCATACAACATAAATTTAAATACAACCTCCACACGCCGGGCCAACGCGGTGGCTTATGATATTCGTGAGAAGGGGAGGCCGGTTCGCGAGGGCAATCCCATTACGGGGAAAATTAAAAAAGATGAACAAGGCCATGAATTGTGGATTCCCGGTGCCCTCAAAGCCTGCAAGGCCATCGGATGGTTCATCGAAGAATATGGCATTGCCCAGGTCTCGATCAACCTGACAAATATCAGTATAACCTCCGTGCATGAAGCCTTTGAGGTCTCCTGCGTGAAAGCTGCCGAACGTGGGATGCGTGTCACAGGCTCGGAATTGGTCGGACTGATTCCTAAAAAAGCCATGATCGATGCCGGGAAGCACTTCCTGCATAAGCAGCAGCGTTCGCTGGGGATTTCGGAGGATGAGATCATCCGGATTGCCGTCAAATCGCTGGGACTTGACGACCTGAAGCCCTTTAATCCCCGTGAAAAGATCATCGAGTACCTCCTCGAAGATGTGAATGATAAAAAACTCGTCAGCATGTCCGCTGAAGGATTTGCCAGTGAAACAGCTTCTGAATCTCCGGCTCCGGGTGGAGGATCGGTTTCTGCCTACATAGCGGCCCTTGGAGTATCGCTGGGGACAATGGTTGCCAATCTTTCATCACACAAAGCCGGCTGGGATGAACGCTGGGAAGAATTCTCGGTGTGGGCAGAAAAAGGACAGAAACTGAAGGATGAATTGCTGTTCCTTGTTGACGAAGACACGAGGGCATTCAACAAAATCATGGATGCCTTCAGCCTGCCCAAATCAAGCGATGAGGAGAAGGCTTTCCGCACCGGTGCCATCCAGGAGGCCACACGGTATGCGATCGAAATTCCATTTCGCACCATGCAAAAAGCGTTCGAATCTTTTAGCATCATCCGGGCCATGGTTGAAACCGGTAATCCCAATTCTGTGACGGATGCAGGAGTCGGCGCACTTTGTGTACGTTCGGCGGTTATCGGGGCCTACCTTAATGTAAAGGTGAATGGAGCCGGCTTTAAGGATAAGGTGTTCCTGGATGAGGTGATGAAACAGGCGGGAGAAATAGTCGAAAAAGCAAAAGCGGCTGAAGAGGAGATTCTTGCTTTGGTGAATGAGAAAATATCGAAGTAGGACTTACCTGATAACCGGTATACCGATCGTTGCATCCGGCTCCTGGATATGAATAAGGTTGGATATCGTTGGGGCAATGTCTTCAACAAAGACCTCTTGGTTCGATTCCCCGGGGGCAACATGCCACCCGAAGAAAATCAATGGAACATGCGTATCGTAATCATAGGATGATTCATGAGTTGTGCCCTTGTCGGATGAACCTGACATGAGAAAATTCTGGTTCAATTCAAACAGGATATCCCCCGAGCGCCGTATGTTAAATCCATTAAGGATGGCTGAGTTCATCGTCCTTGCCGGGGTACAGGTGATCAATTCCTCCCTGGTCCTGACGAGCCCCACAAAAGGAAAAACTGCCCTCATGAATCCGATTACCTTGTTTTCGACATCGTTGGTTGTGAGTTGAAGGGAGTCGAGAACAAGATGGTTGAGGTAAATCTGGTTATCCTGCACAGCATCGATAACCCGTGACGTGCCAAATTGGATTTTGCCGTATGCCATGATTTGCTCCCTGATGCTCCCGGTCCTGTCATGACCGGCATGGATTCCATTTGTTTCCAGGTAGGCGCTGTTGGGCTTTACACCATGATCGGCTGTGAGGAACATCAGGTAGTTTCCTTTTCCAACGCACCGGTCGAGGGTGTCGAGGATCCGGGCGATCTGCCTGTCAAGTTTCAGGTAGGTATCCATGATCTCCATGCTGTTTGGGCCGTAAGCATGGCCCACATAATCTGTGGAAGAAAATGAGACGGCAAGAAAATCACAATATTTTCCCTGACCGGGTTTCTCGTTTTTGAGAAGTTCTGTGACGAAACCGGCAAGAAGTTCATTCCCGAAAGGAGTCACCTTGATGAGTTCCTGTTTTAAGGTGTCCGGTAATTTCGTGAACCGGTGCGGAAAAGTTGTTTTCCCCTCGGTAAAAATATCGTCTTCCCCCACACCGTTGTCTGGAAACGAAGACTCATAGTTTTTGCCTTCTTCCAGTTCCCAATCCGAATTCATCAGCATTGCCGGCAGTTTCCGGTTATTAAAACGAGCTACCCAACCTGGAAGTTCCTTCATATAATAGGAGGAGGTGATAAATTTTCCACTTTTCCCGTCATACCAGTAGGCAGCATTGGCCATGTGTCCTCCCGGAAGGACGGCAGCCCTGTCTTTCAGTGAAACAGCATAAACTTTTGACAGGCCATTGTCCGACATTCGAAGCTGGTCGGTCATTGTAGTGGCTAGCAGGTTTTCGGGAGATGCCCGCCCCGAAGAATTATCTGCTCCAACTGAATTAACGAGTGTGTCTTTTACGCAATTGATCGTTTTTTTCAGTTTTTTATCGTACCAGTCATTGGATATGATCCCGTGATAATATGGAGTAGTTCCAGTATAGATACTTGCATGGCCCGGGCCGGTATAGGTCGGTATGTAATTGTACTGGGCAAAAGTGAAGTTCATCCCTTCTTTCATCAACCGTTTAAAACCATCTTCAGCATACTGACTATAAAACCGGTACAAATAGTCATAACGCATCTGGTCGACCACAATCCCGACAATCAACCGGGGCTGTATTGTGTTTTCATTCCTTTTTCCTGCATTGGAAGTCACGAAAAATGAAACGAAAAGAAGCAATGTGCAAATCTTTTTCATCTTAGTATACCACCAGTTTATTCCTTGTAACTCCCTGGCGATTGCTTACAGAAACAAGATAGAACCCGGCCCGCAGGTCAGAAATATCAATGGTAGAGAGGTTCGAAGAGATTTTTTTTACTGTAACCGCGATCGTTGTGCCGGCCTGGTTACAGATACTGATTTCCAAAGGCATGTCAGGTGTCTTTATCATGATTCTTTCATGCGCAGGATTCGGATAGATAACCAGTTCAGGCTGACCTGCTTGTGCAATCCCTACTGCTACATCCACCATTTTGCAACTGTCGGGCGATTCTCCGATATTATACAGTGCCGAAACACAATAGGTATACTGACCGCTTACTATATGCTGATCAACATAGGTCATGGCTGTGACCGGAGAGGAATTGATCCTGGTCCCGTTCCGGGTAACATTGTAACCCTGCAGGGTCATCTGGCCGGAAATGTAGTTTGGCGTATTCCATGTGATGGTTACATCATGTGCACTGGCAGATGCCATCACATTACGGGGAGCAGGCAATAATTGCTGAAGTTTTCCTATAAACTTGTAGGTTCCGTTCTCTGTCGGTGTTGTATTTATGCCTCCTGACCACCCGCAATGGTTGTTGACCCATGCCATCTGGAAATACTGTGCACCGGCCGTACCGATGAAATCAGCCCAGCTGTGTCCTCCGTCAAAGGAATAGGCACATCCCAGGGCCGCGGAACTTCCGGAACGCACCCAGGTATCCGGGGTCCCGGGAACATAGGAAATGTCGCCGGAGTAGTCCGGACCTGTGTAGGTTACCGGTGTCCAGGTGGCGCCGCCATCGGAAGTTTCGCAAAGCAGACCGGTTCCGGAACTTTCATCAAGCAGCAGACCGTGGCTACCATCCCTGAACATAGGCTTTACGTAGTCGGCACTCATGCCGGGCGCGGAGGCAACAGTCCATGATACCCCTTTATTCACCGATTTATAGACCCTTCCCATATTCGTCCCGAACCAGATGGTATCATGAACAGCTGAATAATATCCTACTACGCCAAACTCACCAGTAAGGGGAGCAGGGTTCCCCGAAGAGGCAACGAGTGTCCAGTTTGTGCCGCCATTCGTGGTTGTATAGATTTCAAATTTACTGTTGATGGGATCTCCAATGGCCACCCCGTCGGTGGCATTGAAGAAGTGAACAACATCGGGGAAAGATGCCGTGTTGCTGAATGAAGCGGTTGCCTGCCTGTTCCAGGTAGCTCCTCCGTCAGCAGTCATATATATACCCATGGGTTTATTACCCGAGACCCTGAACATTGCAACATAAGCGGTATTGGCGTCCAGGGCAGAGATCATGGCAGATAAAAGACCTGTTGAGTTGGTTATCACGCCTGGGGTCCAGGTATTCCCACCATCCGTGGTTTTTGTAAAATCCGAACAGGCTCCTGCCAGGTTATTGCCGTCGGCAGCGGTGCCCCAGACGATATTGCTGTCAACCGCAGACATGTAAGTGATTGCGCGTGAAGGAACCGTAAATCCGCTGGCCTGGGAAATCCATTCTGCAACATTCACGAGTTCCTTGTAATAAACGGTGTCAGTGGCATTGTAGGCAAAGGCTTTAACAATATGCGATCCCAGATCGGCCGTGGAGGTGTTCCATGTATAGGAAATTGAATCTCCGGCCATTGAAAATTTCTCGATGCTGTCGATAAAAATCTTCATCACAGTGGCGTCTCCCCTGAGCACTTTGGCTTTGATATCGATGCTGTAACCAACACCGACAATTGCCTTGTCGGCAGGGTGGGTGATCCTGACGATGAGGTTCGGATTATAGGGTTTGATATGAACAACAACAGAATTGCCAAGGTTAAAGGTATATCCTCCGGGATTGAGGTTCCCGATGGCATAATACCCGTTGGAAGATCCTGACCATCCCCAGTTAAAATGAAATTTTCCGTCGCTCATTCGGTAGCCGTCGCAAACCCAGGCATGGCCTTCGGTAGTATTTGAACCGCTGTAATAGAGGGGCATGCCAGCGTCGAGATCGGTTCTTAGCAAGGTTTTGAAGTCTTCAACATTGGCGTAATTATCTTTGTATTTGATGTCGATTTCAGGGTTGTAGTTGAAATAATTCAGCAAGGCGACTGGCACATCTTCGCTGAAAGCGCCTGAACCGCTGGTTCCATAAGTCATGTCAACAGAAACCCCGGCATGGTACATGAGCGTGGCAACGGCTGGATTGTTGCTGTTGACCGAATTGGGCATCCATGACCAGTTATAGGTGGTCGATTCAAAGTTGGCTGTTTGCGTGCCGTAAGAGGGATCGTTGTAGGTGTGCTGTCCGACTCCCTGGGGAGGATAATTGTTGTATTTCATGATCTGTGACATTGCGGTGGCCACGCATCCGGTCCAAACATGACCGCATTGCCCTCCGGATGCGGATGGACAGAGTGTATTGTAATAACAGCCCTGATCCCAATTGGTGGTGAGCAGGGGGGCAACATCATGGGTGTTTGCAGGGGCAAGGGCGAGAGGTTTCCCGTTCAGGATATCATTCCACTGTTTAATAGTTTCAGTATTGTCAAGGTTATGACCCTCGATATAACCGATTTCGCGGCTGTAGTCATTCAGCCATCCAAGGATTGAGGGATTGTCGATCAACTCGGGGAAGTCATTTTCGAAAGAATATCCCAATATGGGGATGCAGGCATCATCGGCAGCAACCAGAACAAAACCACCGGAGGTAAACCGGAAAATATAAATGGAAGGTGTACTTTCCCAGGACCTGGAGGTTTGGGTAAGCAACTGAGGATCTGTCACACCAATGGGGTTGTTGAGCCGGTAAAAGCAGATAGCCACACGTGCCGCATCCTGTTGGGGAACATGCTTCGCCCATAATGTTGTCGTCAGGAGAACCAGACAAAGTATTGTAAAGATTTTTTTCATGGATGGGAAATTAAGATTGGAAATGCGAATTTACAATATTTTCTGAAGCAACGAGTTGCAGAACACCGCAAAACGAACTGGAACATTTTGGGCCTGTTATTGGCTGCCGGGTTGGCATCCTGTGTATTTACATGGAGGGCGACGGGAGGCGATTGGAAAAGGTGATCTTGTATGGTTTCCGGAAAAATAAAAAGGGTCAGATCAAAAGACCTGACCCTTTTTATTCGAAGAGCAGAAATTACTTTTTAGGTGTTTCGGCTGGTTTTTCAGCAGGTTTTGCTGTTTCTTTGGTTGATTTGGTTGCTTTGGTTGCCTTGGTTGCAGGTTTAGCTTCCTTGGTTGCGGCTGTTGAAGGAGCTGCAGCAGGTTTTGCTGTTTCTGTTTTTGCAGGTTCGGCTTTTTTGTCAGCAGGTTTGGCTGATTTATCCTGGGTCTGGGCAAACATTGACAGACTGAACATGCCCATCAGGGCGAATAACATTACTTTTTTCATGACGTTTTGTTTAAAGGTTAAATATAATGATTTAATTAAATAAAAAGAATTCATTTTTTTACCGGACCCTGGCAGCATTCAAGTGAACAGGACTCCTTCCTGAGAAATTTACCATCTTTATCAAAGAAGAGTTTTTCATGTGTTTTGTCTTTGTTGACACATACATCATAGGTTATAACCCCTTTGGCATCCACTTTGAAAACTTTGTCGATGGAATAACCATTGAAATTCTTCGAAATATATTCTAAAATCGGTTTTTGGAGTTCGACAGTTTGTAATTCTGTTTTTGTCTGGGCAAATATAATGGTTGTGAAAAATCCGAAAATAAATATCAACAAAGCTTTTTTCATAATACTTTTAAGCACTGAATAAAAAATGATGGTGCAAAGGTGAGTTGCGATTCTGTTGGAATTTTGAAGATATCATTTATTTTAAAGAAATTTTCAGGATATGGAATCCGTCATGGTAAAGATAGTCAACCTTCATTTCGTACAGACTGGCGATTTTTTGAACGATCGACAGTCCCAGTCCAACTGAATCCGGGTGGTTTTCAGATTTCCTGAATCGTTCGAAAAATTTGATGGGATCAGTCTTCAGTATTTGTCCGGTGTTTTCTATGGTAAAGGAATCTTGGCGGATGGTAATGCTGATCAGGCCATGAAGGTTGTTGTGCCGGATAGCATTTGACATCAGGTTGGTGATGAAAATCTCAGCCAGCACAGGGTTCATGTTCAGGACCAGGGGACTCTGAAAGTTTTTTGAAACGGTAATACCCCTGTGATCGATCATCTCTTCAAAATGTTCTGTTGTTTTATCGATGAGCCTGGCCAGGCTTATCTCTTCGGTATGCAGGAACTGGTTGTTTTCAATCTTGGAGATGAGTAAAAGTCCCTGGTTAAGTTTTGACATGCGCGTGGTTGCTTCAAATACCGAGCTGATCAGCTTAAGTTGATTTTCGTCGAGGTTTTCTTTCTGAATCAGCAGTTCGAGTTTTGATTTAATGATGGCAAGCGGCGTCTGGAGCTCATGTGCTGCATTTTCATTAAATTCTTTGAGGTTCATGTAATCAAGCCGGATTTTTTTTGACATTTTTTCAAGGGCTTGATTGAGCAGGATGAATTCATAAATATCCGTTTTGGGGATTTCAAGAGGAATGTCCCTGTTTATCTCATATCTGCTAAGATTATTCAGGATCCGGTAAAACGGGATCCATATCCGGCGGACGATGAAATAATTGACAATGACTAAAAGGAGCAGGAGGCTGGTGAATACCAGTCCGATAGAAATGAGAATTTCAGCGATCAGGTTCTCCGAATCCCTCATCGGCTTGTATATGTTAATCGTATAACCCTTGTCCAGGATGGAAGTATTTTCGGCGAATAGATGACGAAACGAGGCAAATGTACCCAGGTCATTGTCATACATAAGGGTGTCGCTGATCGTCCCTCTCTTTTTTTGCGGAACATTCAGGATGGTCACATCGATCATGTGGCCGAATACCAACCGGAAATCGGGAACGCTGTCGGAATAGTTGATCGTTTGTTCGACCAGCAGCTTCTCCTCGGTAAGGGTTTCATCAAGCTGGCGTCGGAAAATATTATGCAAAAGGTTGAAAAATATGGTCCCGCTGATGATGAAAACCAGGATGGAGACAAAAATATAGGATAAAGATGTGCGCGTTAGCAACTTCATTGGTCGGTGAATTTATATCCCATCCCATAAATCGTTTTAATATAATCTTCGCCACCTTTTTCCATGATTTTTTTCCGAAGATTTTTAATATGGGTATAAATAAAGTCAAATGAATCGGCCATATCCATCTCATCGCCCCAAAGATGCTCGGCGATTGATTCACGTGTGAGCACACGGTCGCGGTTTGAAAGAAAAAAGACCAGGAGGTCGTACTCTTTTTTTGTGAGGTTCAATGATTCGCCATTCACGGTTACTTCCATCTGCTCAGGGAGAATCCGGAGATCATTGAACAGGATTTCATTTACCCCGCCGAAACTCCGACGGCGGATGATGGATTTGATGCGCGCATTGAGTTCGGGCAGATGAAAAGGCTTGGTAAGGTAATCATCTGCACCAATTTCCAGCCCGGTTATTTTGTCGTCAAGTGAATTTCTGGCGGATATGATGATGATGCCAGTTTCCGATTTATTTTCTTTTAGTAAACGGATGAGGTTCAACCCGCTGCCATCTGGCAAACCAATATCAACAATGATGCAGTCATATTGGTAAAGATTTATCTTCTCGATGGCATTGTCAAAAGTAAAAACTGCTTCACACAGGTAATTCTCGTTTTGAAGGTATTCTGTGATGGAACAGGATAGTTCTTTTTCATCTTCGATGAGGAGAATTTTCATGTTTATTTGGGTCAGCTTGTAAAATTAATCCTTTACGCATCTCACCGGGAAGGCGTTTGCTTTCGAACTCTCGTAACGCGATACGCTGGGTGCGACAGAATTCAATCCTTTTGCCACGGCGTTTTTAGACGTGGACCCTAAGGTTGAGGTCCAGAAGAAGATTACTTTTGGTGAAAGGCTGGTGAATGATTGGATATTGTTGAGATAAAAAATCCCGGCAGGCTTGGCCTGGAATAGACCGGTGGCACCGGTATCGGTGAGAAATGCCCCGGCAATACCGTTTCCGATGCCATTGGAAACATTGGAGATCATGCTGTCCCATTCCGATTCATCGGGTACGTGCCACCCCGGCGGGCAGAACCCCTGGGCGCGATCGGTTCCATCGTATTGCATGAGTTCGTCCCACTGGTAGAAACCGCCATAAGTT
>CAIKNA010000019.1 GCA_903828645.1 uncultured Bacteroidales bacterium | reverse complement strand
GCTGTTCGGGTTCGTTTTAGCCATCGGCATCGTGGTCGACGACGCCATCATCGTGGTGGAGGCGGTAAGGCGATATATGGAGGAGGATCATCTTTCGCCCCGGGAAGCCGCCCATAAGGCAATGGCCGATATTTCGGGTCCAGTCGTCGCCATCGCCCTTGTGCTTGCGGCGGTTTTCATCCCAGCCGGGTTTCTTCCCGGGATTGTCGGAAAGCTATACCAGCAATTCGCCATCACCATTGCCATCTCGGTGCTGATTTCCGCCTTTGTAGCCCTGTCGCTCACCCCGGCACTGTGTTCTGTCTTCCTTAAACCCCACAAAATCGACCAGCAATCCAGGGGGCTGAACTACCTGTTTTACCACTTCAACAAATGGTTCAACCGCCGCACCGAGGGGTATACCAACAACGTGAGGATCGCGATAAGACAATCAAAATACATTGTCATCCTATTGGTGCTGGTCATCTTCGGTGCATGGTTCATGATGCTGAAAAAGCCCACAGGTTTCATCCCGCTGGAAGACGAGGGGCGTGTTTATATCACCTTCGAGCTACCCGAAGCATCGTCGAGCACCCGCACCCAGGGTGTGATGCAAAAATTGAGGGACATCCTCAATGAATACAAGACGGTGGCCCATTTTACCTCGATCGCCGGGCTTAATGTGGTTACCGGAGCCAGCAAACCAAATTCAGGGACCATCTTCTGCATGCTCACTCCCTGGGATGATCGTACAAAAAAATCAGAACAGCTGTTTGCCCTGGTGGCTCAATTGCAAAAGAGGTTTTCAGCTATCAGGGAAGCCAACATCCTGGTTATTGCCCCCCCGGCTATCCCGGGGCTGGGAGCAACAGGGGGATTCACCTTTGAGTTGCAGCAGCGCGAGAGCAATGACGACATCAGAACATTCGAAAAAAATGTGCGCGCATTTATGACCGCTGCCAACAAGCGGCCCGAGATCAACCGCGCCATTACCTTCTTCAGCGCACGCACCCCGAGGTACCAGCTTACGGTCGACCGCGAAAAATGCAAGAAGATGGGGGTGAACCTGGCCGATGTGTTCAACACCATCCAGACCTATCTCGGCAGCACCTACATCAACGATTTTACGATTTATAACCGGAATTTCAGGGTCATCGCCCAGGCCGATACCCTCTATCGGAACGACATTGTGGATGTTGACAAATACTACGTGCGCAACTCCAGGGGAACCATGCTCCCCCTGAGTTCCGTCATGACCTATAAGGTGGGCGACGGGGCATCGATGATGGTCCATTACAACCTTTACCGCACGGCCGAATTTGTAGGAGATGCCAAAGCCGGTTACAGCACAGGCCAGGCTTTGCAGGCGCTGGAGGAGACAGCCAGCCAGGTTCTGCCCAAAGGTTACGGCTATGAATTTTCGGGGCTTAGCCGCGAAGAGAAAAAAGCAGGCAACACCTCGATGTACATCTTCATGCTGTCGATCCTGTTCGTCTTTTTATTCCTTTCATCCCTCTACGAAAGCTGGTTCGTTCCCCTGACCATCCTGCTCGGCGTTCCCCTTGCGGCATTCGGGGCCATCCTGGCACTCACCCTCAACCCACAGTTGTCGAATAACGTATATGCCCAGATCGGGCTGATCACCCTCATCGGACTTGCTGCCAAAAACGCCATCCTGATCGTTGAATTTGCCAAGGAACGTGTTGACCGCGGCATAGAGGTCGTCCAGGCAACTACTGAAGCCGTAAGGCTCAGGCTGCGCCCCATCCTGATGACCTCCTTCGCCTTCATCTTCGGGGTTTCACCCCTGGTTTTTGCAACCGGTGCAGGGGCCGTTGCACGTCAAACCATCGGCTGGTCGGTGCTCGGGGGCATGGTTGCAGCCACCGCCTTCGGCGTGTTCGTCATCCCCGTGCTCTTCATCCTGATCATCAGGCTGACATACGGTCGCAAAAAGCTTGAAGCGCTGAAACTGGAACACGATCAAAATCCCGGCTGATCCGGATTGACTGTCAGCCTGGCCGTATCGCTGCCCTAATTGAATTTTTTCAGAAGTTCCCTGATGGCATCTTTGTGAACCATGAAATCCATCATTTTCAGTTTGATGTAATCTCCGCGGAAGAAATAGTACCCGAATTCCGGCGACGCCTTATCCCCGTTCTTTGATCCCGAACCCGAATCCTTGATGAGGTACCAGTCGGTTCCGTCTTTTTCGTAACAGCCAACCAGGTGCATCCCATGGTCGTCGGTGGTGGAGCCGTTTGAAAACCTGAACTGGCGGGCGTTATCATCGATATCCGCCACCGGGATGTCAAATGTCGGAATGATCGCCACCTGCTGTTCGCGGCTGAATCCCGCCTCCGATACATCGCCCCCGATCACCATCGTGTAGTGATTCCTAATGGCATTCTTCAGGGCATTCATAAAATCCGCGAGGGGCACATTGTAATAATCCCTGCTGTGCCACCAGTTGTCCGACACTTCATATTCCACCTTTTGCCAGAAAGGTTGCTGAAGATAGGAAAGCACGTCAACATAGTCATCCATCTGCAGTTTCAGGCAGGAGGCAAGGAATTCTTTCGGCGTGTACCGCGTTCCTTTCCAGACAAACGATTCGGGAGGAACGCCCATGTACTGGTTCATGATGCCCTTCACCGTCGATATCACCTGTGCCTCGTCCCATGCATTTGTATTCTTTACATTATCCATGAAAAGCCTGAGCTCCCTGAACATCTTTTCATGGGTATAAAATTTGCGGCCGGGTTCCATTCCGGGGTAGGCCTCTTTGGGAACGATGCCATATTTTTTAAAATCGCGGATCACGGCATTGGCTTCTGAACCTTCCGAAAATTCGGAGTTCCCGCGCTCGGAAACAAACCGTTTGGCCCGTTCCACGTATTCCCAGTACACGGTGTACATTTCGGAGAGTTTTACCTCCTGGCCCGTCAACCTGTGGACTTCCGATTCAAAAAAGGAGGTCGTCGAAAAACACCAGCAGGTATTTGTATTTCCCTGCGACACCGGCGGCAGGCTCCATTCTTTCTGGTAAAGACTGACCTTGTTGGGCCATGACGTACCGGAAAGGTCGGCCTGGAATTTTTTTTCGGTGGGGGTGGTTTTCAGGCTGTCGTCAACCGCCCTTACATCCTTCATGATGGTGTTCTCGTAATAGCCGGGTTTCTTCTCCTTCATGTTGCCCGGGGTTTTGGGCTGCTGGGCTGAAACAGTGGCTGCAATGATCAATGCCAGGATGGCAGAAATGATGTTTTTCATGGTCAGAAGATTTAAAAACGAAAATTAACAATAAAAAATTGATTGATCACAACGAAAATACCTTTTAAGACTGATCCTGAAAACATTGCCATATTACTGCCAGGCAACTCCAACGTTCGTATCCCGCTTCTTTACCCGGATGTTTTCCGATGATATAAAGGTACAATATTTTTTGAAACACCAGTTTTATCAGGCCTTTTATTTAATCTGACGAAGTAGGGTTAGAGTTGGGGCGTGTTTTACCTGACCGAGGAGGAGCTGAAAAAAAGGAAATGAAACCGAGGGACAAGATAACGGAAATAGTGACCAGGGCTCTGTCTTGAGTTTAATACCAATTGGTTTAATTAAACAGATACCCAATTTTTCCAGCCTCCACTGGTTTCATCTCTGTATTGAGTTGATCCATTATTAAACAGCGCAAGGATCCGTAATTTTCCTTTAGGCATTCGGATGATCATCGGACAGTCGGACAGGTCACCTCCAAGACTGTTCCATCCTCCATCCCACCCGGTGGAGGCGAGGATACGGTAATAGAGTTGTTTTGTCGTACCCCTGTGAACAACAAGAAGGCGGTTATCGCTGAAGTTCGCGGCTGTCATACAGTTGTCAATAAGGATACCTGTAAGGCTTTCGGGAGCATGCCACCCTCCACCCGGTTGTTGAAATTTGTGGTATATTCCATTGTCCGAACCCCGTCCGAAGATTTCAATACGTCCATCCGGAGTCATTGCTGCCGCCAACCATGTGTAAGTGATCTGAAACACATTAATCCAAATATCTGACGACTGGCCGGATTGCGGGTGGAAGCCAGCCCAAAATCCCTTAACTGTTTTAAAAGATGATCCAATCCGGTACCAACCATTTGTTGTAAAGGGAGTACTCCGTTTGGAAACCAAAAAATCCTGACCTGCCGGAAGTGTGATTTCGTTGTTTAGATTGGTATCAGTATCAACTATTCCAAGCCGGCCATCTTCATTCGTTCCGTTTATATCATTCTGATTGTTCACCTTTGTCACACTCAAATAGTAATGTCGGAGCCGGGCAGTATATTGCCCATTATTAACGATTTTATATTCAACAGTCAGAGAACCGCCATTAAAAACCGAGGTCACTATATTGTTTGCATCGTCCTTGCATTGCAGACCAACTTTAATGGAAAGATCAAAGTAGGTTGGCGTTACAGGAGAATAATTCTTACGGTAATATCCTTTCCAT
>CAIKNA010000018.1 GCA_903828645.1 uncultured Bacteroidales bacterium | reverse complement strand
TAAACACCAGATAAAACGCGGCATCCGTGATTTTAGATTGTTAAAGTATCTTAAAAAAGGCATGAGTTTCAATAATTTTGATTAGTTTTGAAACCCTAAGAATAACGGTCTTCAACGCCTTTTTATTCTGAATTTTTACAGTAAACAAAGATAGAATATTAACCTCAGAATTCAGAAAAGAAGTTGTTAACGAAATTATTAACAAGGTCTTTCCATTCTATACTTCTTTTGGTAATTTTCTTCCTGAAAATCACGGTTGTGGTCGCGCAGGATACGATCAGGCAACCAAAAGGAGATGTTGCCATGGATACCACGCGTGCCGACACCCTGGTGAAAAAGCCGCCAAAAAAAAATCCCCTTGCCGCCACGGTAGATTATTCATCCAAGGATTCTCTCCGCTTTGAGATCAAAGGACAGAAGGTATTTTTGTTCAAGACTGCCAAAATCAAGTACCAGACGATCACGCTGGACGCCGATTATGTGGAGATTGATTTTACCAAAAACAAAGTGTATGCCACCGGAGTAAAAGACACTACCGGGAAGGAGGTGGGAACACCTGAATTCTTCGACGGTACTCAAAATTTTAAATCGAAAACCATCAATTACAATTACACGACCAAAAGAGGCTATATCAATACGGTATTCACAAAACAGGATGAAGGATACCTTCACGGAACGGTGGTTAAGAAGATGGAAAACGACGTAACATATATCAAATCAGGATCATATACCACATGCGACCTGCGGGAGAATCCTCATTTTGCGTTCAAATTCAACAGGGGTAAAGTAATTCCCGGGAAACGGGTGATCACCGGTCCGGCCTACATGGACATAGCCAATGTGGCAACTCCGCTGCTCATCCCGTTCGGGTTTTTCCCAAGCCGCAACGGCCAGCACTCCGGGATCATTATCCCCACTTACGGGGAGTCGGCCGACAGGGGATTCTATTTTGAAAACTTTGGCTATTACCTGGCTGCAAGCCAGTATATGGACCTGACCGTTCTGGCCGATATTTACACCCATGGCAGCTGGGGTATAAAACCGACCCTCAGGTACAATAAAAGGTATCACTATTCCGGTTCCTTCAATTTCAGTTATGCAGTCAATATCCTTGGTACAGCCGATGCACCCAATTATCAGAAGACAAAAGATTTCCAGATCCGCTGGGTACACACCCAGGATCCAAAAGCACGGCCCCACAGCACTTTTTCGGCCAACGTGAACATTGTCACCAACACTTTCAATAAATACAACCTTTCCTCCAGCACACAATCCTACCTCTCCAATACATTTCAGTCCAGCATCAATTATGCCACCAACTTTGCCAACAAGTATTACATTACCCTCAACTTCAACCACAGCCAGAACACCCTGAACAAAACCATAAACATCACTCTCCCGCAGGTCTCATTTTCGGTGAACCAGTTTTATCCTTTCCGCCGGGCAAATCCTGTCGGGAAGATGAGATGGTACGAACAAATCAGCATGAAGTACAACATGGATGCTGAAAACCACTACAACACCGTTGATTCCACTTTCCTGAAGGGGAACTGGGCCGATTCCATGCAAAACGGCATGCGGCACTCCTTCCCGATCAACGCAACATTCCGTATCTTTAAATTCATTAACTGGTCAAACTCCATCACCTTTACCGACCGCATGTATCTTACCACCATCCGTAAATATTACCAGGCCGACACCCTCTATGAAGGCCGCGATACCATCCTTCCGGGATACAAGGTGAAAAACCTCCCCGGCTTTGCCAATGCAATCGATTTCAGCCTGTCAACTTCCATCAACACCCGGATCTATGGCATGTACCAGTTCAAAGGCAATGGGGTCATCAAGGCGATCCGCCACATGGTAACCCCTTCGATATCTTTCTTTTACACACCCGACTGGGGAAATCCGAATCTTGGCTATTACCGTAAAATCACCAACGACACCAACCGCACACACCCGGGGATTTACTCTATATTTGAAAGGTCGATCTATGGCTCCCCTCCCGGGCAGAAATCGGGAACTGTATCATTTGCCATCAGCAACAACCTCGAGTTGAAAGTCAGAAACCGCAAGGACACCATCACAGGGGTGAAAAAAATTCCGCTCATCGACGACTTCACCATCCGTTGTTCCTATGACGTTGCGCGCGATTCGGTCAACTGGTCGCCAATCACCCTCAACGGCCGCAGTACCATCGTCAAAGGATTGACCGTACAGTATGGCAGCATCTGGAACCTCTATACCCGCGATTCACTTGGAAGGTCGACCAACACGACTGAATGGGCTGCACATCACCGGCTTATCCGGCTCGACAATACTACCTGGGATGCTGGTTTTACTTATTCCCTCTCCTCGGAAAAAATCAAGGGTAAAAAATCTACGAATAAGGGTACGGCCCAGGAACGCAAGGACATCGTAGATTATTATGATTACTATGTCGACTTCGACATACCATGGAGTTTTTCGATAAATTACAATTTTCATTACGGCAAATCATGGAATTCGACCTACACGAAACGCGTTGATCAGCTGACGCAGACTTTTGGTTTTTCCGGGCAGCTGAACATCACTCCGAAATGGAAAATTTCCCTTACGTCGGGTTGGGATTTTGTTCACAGTGAACTTTCCTATACATCAATCGATGTATATCGTGACCTGCATTGCTGGGAAATGCGCTTCGGCTGGATCCCCAAGGGAGCACAGCAAAGCTGGAACTTTTCCATCAATGTAAAGGCCTCCCTGTTGCAGGATCTCAAACTGAACAAGAAGAAGGATTTCAGGGATTATGGAAACTAAAATCGTAAATCGTAAATCGTAAATCGTAAATCGTAAATCGTAAATCGTAAATCAAAAACCGTAAATATGAAAAAAATCATTTCCACCCCTCATGCACCAAAGGCGATCGGGCCATACAGCCAGGCGGTTGAAACCAATGGCACCTTATTCATTTCCGGGCAGATCCCGATCGATCCGGCCACCGGGAAGTTCGTGGAAGGCGGGATCACTGAACAAACCGAACAGGTGATGAAAAACATCGGAGCCATTCTGAAAGCGGCCGGATTTAATTATGAAGATGTCGTCAAATCAACCTGTCTCTTAAACGATATGGACAACTTTGCCGCCATGAACCTTGTTTACGGAAAATATTATCCCGAAAATCCACCTGCGAGGGCCGCTTACGCCGTTGTCAAACTCCCTTTGGGAGCCCTGGTGGAAATTGAAACGGTTGCCAGCAGGTAGGGAAAAAAGGTTTGCCATTTTAATTAAAAAAGCTGCAACTGGTTGAGCGTTTCCGGTTTGTTAACAGTCACGACCATGCCGGAATAATTATCGAGTAAAGGACGAATGGCTTTTTTAATCAGTTTATTGGGAGTTGTGTGACGGGATTTACTGTAATTCACCAGTGATTTTTTCTGCCGCGCAGTTACCTTGATCGTGATCAGTTTAAATTTGACAGGCTTCCTGGCCTTTTTGGTTTTTTTTCGTGGCATAAGATCAGCGGTCTTTTAAAATATCCTTGAAGTCGTTGATGATTTTTTTTGCAAGGTTGTCTGCCTTGATCAGCATGTCGCTTTCCGCATAGATCCTCACGATGGGTTCGGTATTCGATCGCCGCAGGTGCACCCATTCATTGTCAAAATGGATTTTTATCCCGTCAATGGTGGAGATGGGCTGTAAAGCATACTTTTGCACAATGGCTTTAAGGATCTGTTCTATATCCATTTCAGGGGAAAACTCAATCTTGTTTTTCGAGATATAGTAATCCGGAAACCGGTCCCTGAGGACTGAACATTTTTTCCCGGATTTTACCAGGCTGGTTAAAAACAAGGCAATACCGACCAGCGCATCACGGCCATAGTGCAGTTCAGGGTAGATGATTCCTCCATTTCCTTCACCGCCGATCACGGCATTTTTCTCCTTCATCATTTCCACGACATTCACCTCACCCACGGCAGATGCAAAATATTCGCCACCGGCACGTTCTGTAACAATTTTAAGTGCCTGCGTAGAGGAGAGGTTCGAAACCGTATTTCCTTTCCGGTGCTTCAGGATATAGTCGGCAACGGCAACAAGCGTATATTCTTCGCCAAAGGGTTCCCCGATCTCATTGATGATGGCAAGACGGTCAACATCGGGATCAACCACAAAACCCAGGTCGGCCCTGTTTTTAACCACTGCATCACAGATATCCCCCAGGTGCTCGGGCAGTGGCTCCGGGTTGTGCGGGAAAAGCCCGGTCGGTTCGCAATATAGCAGGTCGATTTTCTCCACGTTCAACGCTTTGAGCAAGGCGGGAATGGCAAGTCCTCCTGTGCTGTTTACCGCATCGATCACCACCCGGAGATGCGCCTGCTTAATTGCCTCCGTATCAACCAATGGAAGGGCAAGCACTTTATCGATATGTTTCTGAATATAGGAATCATCGGTATGATAGCTGCCAAGATCAGTCACCTCGGCATACACAAAATCAGCCTGTTCTGCAATGGCCAGAACCCGCTCCCCGTCGGCCGCAGAGAGGAATTCACCCTTATGGTTCAAAAGCTTGAGCGCATTCCACTGTTTGGGATTGTGGCTGGCCGTAAGGATGATCCCCCCGCTTGCATGTTCGTCAACCACGGCAATTTCGGTGGTGGGAGTGGTCGTCAGCCCAATGTCCAGAACATCCGCTCCCATTCCCATCAGGGTCCCGGCCACCAGGTTGTTTACCATTAAACCGGAGATACGGGCATCGCGGCCCACTACCACCTTCAGCCTTTTACCGGGATTGGATTCGAGCAAAAACGTAGCGTACGCTGCCGTAAAACGAACCAGATCCCCTGGAGTCAGGCCCGATCCTGACCTTCCTCCGATTGTTCCCCTGATACCTGAAATCGATTTAATTAGTGCCATGCGATATTTTCAGACAAATGTAAAAGATTTCCCACATATCAGTCGAATCCGCAAAAAAAAAATAATCAAACCATTCCTTCATTTTCTGACATCTGTTTTTTTCGTAATTTTGCAGAAATTGCCAGACCAATGGTTTGGACCTTGTAACTGTAGAATGGAAGAACCTTTTGAATCATATTTTGACGGCGAAACACTCTCCCTTGTTGGGCGTTTCGAGAAAATGATCCAGCAGGATGAGCATCTTTTCTTTGATGTTGATGAATTTGAGGAGATCATCGAATACTATTTCTTCAAGAATGAACAGCGTAAAGCCTTTCTGACAATTAACCAGGCATTGGAACAGCATCCGGGGTCAACATCCATTTTAGTCAAACTGGCACAATTCCAGGTAAATGCAAAAAAGGATCGCGAAGCCCTGCGCATCCTGAAAGAACTTGACCAGTCCGATTCGTCCGACAGTGATCTGCATCTCGCCAAAGGGAACCTTTACAGCCAGCTCGAAAAACCCGAAAAAGCGATCGAAGAGTATAAAAAGGCCATTGAAGGAGCCGATTACCTTGACGACATCTTTTCCAGCATTGCTTTCGAATATGAAAACATGGGCAAATATGACAAGGCCATCGAATTCCTGCTGAAAGCGATTGAGTTGAATCCCGAGAATGATGCAGCCCTTTATGAGTTTGCGTTCTGCTGCGAAGTCTCCCAGCAAACAGAACGGGCAATTGAATTTTTACTCTCTTTTCTCGACCGGCAGCCATATTCCGTTACAGCCTGGTTCAACCTGGGCATCGCTTACAGCAACATCGACCTGTATGAAAAGGCTATCGATGCCTATGATTACGTGCTGGCCATTGACGACACTTTTTCATCGGCATATTTCAACAAGGCGAATTGTTATGCCAATATCAACAATTTTGAAAAGGCCATTGAAACCTATATTGAAACTTTTTTTTACGAAGACGCCGAGCCTGTAACCTATTATTACATTGCGGAATGTTACGAAAAACTCAGGAAATTTGATGCATCCATCGAGTATTACAACAAGGCCGTTGAACTCGACCCTGAGTTTGCCGATGCATGGCTGGGTCTTGGGGTTTCTCATGATGAGTTGGGCAAGCCTCAATCTGCATTGCCTTTCATCCTGAAAGCCATCAAGCTAACCCCTGCCATTCCTGAGTACTGGTTTATCCTGGGTGATATCCAGATTAAACTTTCACGGATTGAAGATGGAATCAGCTCCTACAGGAAAGTCATTGAACTGGATCCTGAAGATACGGATATCTGGCTGGATCTTTCTGTAGTATATGCCGATCAGAAAGATTATGAAAAAGGATATGCCATTCTGACCGATGGATTGCAATACCACGAAACCCATGCCGATTACTATTTTGGCATGGCATACTACCTTTTCATGATGGGAAAATCGCAGCAGGGAGGTGAAACCATGCTAAAGGCCCTGGGAATGGATCCTGAAGGCCATAAACGCCTGTTCACCACTTTTCCTGAAGCTTCAAACCACCCTGAAGTACTCGAAATAATTCAATCTTTTGGAAAGTAAACGGATCCTCATGACTACCTCCAATCTCACATTTTTACCCGACCGTACAACCAAACCAAGGCAAAACGGCATCGCCATGGTGATGGACAAAGGTCTCAGCGTACGTGAAGCAGAAGACTTTGTTGAATCGGCCGGCCACCTGGCCGATTTTGTCAAACTTGGATTCGGAACCTCCGTGGCAGGCAATAAAGTCAAAGAAAAAGTTAAAGTTTACCACGACGCAAATATCAAGGTATATGTCGGCGGGACCCTGTTTGAAGCCTTTGTCATCAGGGGCCTTTTTGATGATTACCTGAAATACATCGACCAGCTGGGCCTCGATACCGTTGAAGTTTCTGACGGCTCAATGTTGATGGAACATGATGTAAAATGCGAATATATCCACACGCTCTCGAAAAATTACACCGTCCTTTCAGAGGTGGGCTCCAAGGAATCCGGAATCATTATTGCCCCCGGGCGATGGATTGAAATGATGCAAACAGAATTGCAGGCCGGCTCATTCAAGGTGATCGGCGAAGCTCGTGAAAGCGGAAATGTTGGAATATACAGGCCAACCGGGAAAGCACATGTTGCCCTCATCAATAAAATCCTTGCAAAAGTCCAGGGCGACAAACTGCTGTGGGAAGCACCGTTGAAATCGCAGCAGGTGTGGTTTATCAAACATTTCGGTGCCAATGTGAATCTCGGAAACATAGCCCCTGCCGATCTTATCCCGCTTGAAACACTGCGTCTGGGATTAAGGGGCGACACCTTTTTCAACTTCCTCCCGGCAAAATACAACAAGTTTCAGCCCTGAACGTGAAGCAACCCGATGATGCACCGGAACAGGGAAAAGCGCTACTGGGGCTGATCGGGTTCCCGCTGGGCCATTCATGGTCTCCGGCATGGTTCAATGAAAAACTCAGGGCTGAAGGAAAGGGGATGTACGAATATCGCCTCTTTCCCCTGGAAGAGATCACTGAATTTCCGGGACTGCTCATCAAACACCCTGCCCTTGCCGGGCTGAATGTCACCATCCCCTATAAAGAAAAAATAATTCCCTATCTCGATGAACTGGATGGAACTGCACGATCAATCGGTGCTGTAAATACAATCCGGCTAACACGGTCGAACGGGAAAATCCTCACAAAAGGGTTCAACACCGATGCGCCCGGATTCCTGATGACCCTTCCCCGAACGCTCCTGCAAGGCCCGGTACTGATCCTTGGAACCGGTGGCGGGGCAAAAGCAGTTGCATTTGCCCTCGACGAAAAAAATATACCGTATACCTTTGTTTCGCGTTCAAAGACCGGCCCCGGAATCATTTCATATGACGATCTTACCGCTGCAGTGATCGGCAGTCACCCCCTAATTGTCAACACCACCCCGTTGGGCATGTTCCCCGCCACCGGCAAATTTCCTCCCATCCCCTACCATTTTCTTTCCACACGCCATTGTCTTTACGACCTCATCTACAATCCGGAAGAGACTGAATTCCTGAAACGGGGAAAAATCATGAAAACCGGGACCATGAGCGGAAAACAGATGCTGATCAACCAGGCCGGATTATCATACAATATTTTTTTTGGCAATTCTCCCGGTCGCGCCGATCTTGTTGCCCGATATGAGGTTGGCCTGTAAGTCTTGAAAAAAAAGTATATTTGCGCCCTGAAAAAATATTAACACAAGAAATAACTATATAAATGAATAGAAATAAAATAATCATAACCGTCGTTTTGCTCCTCCTTGGTGTGTTTTTTGTGTTCACCACCTGTTACAGGAACGGGGGAAAAAGCAAGGTGATCCTCCCTCCGGGAACCCATGGCGTTTCAGTGACCGAAGTTCTTCAAACGACAAATTACACTTACCTCCAGGTTGACGAGAACAAAAATAAATTCTGGATAGCCGTTGTCAGGCGTGAAGCAAAACCCGGCGATTCGCTATACTACACCAGGGCGGGCGAAATGAAAGACTTTGTTAGCAGGGAATTAAAGCGCACGTTCCCATCCGTTTTTTTTGTGGAAGATCCGACCGATAAACTTGTTGTCGCAGCCAAGCCTGCATCGCAGGGCCTGACACCAAAAAAAGCAGAGGTCAAAAAGTGGACCGACGTTTCAGTTACCACGCCGAAAGGAGGAATAACCCTTTCCGACTTATACAAAAACCCTGGTAATTATAACGGAAAAACGGTCATCATCCGGGGTGTGGTTGTCAGGTACAACGCCCAGATCATGAAGAAAAACTGGCTCCATATCCAGGATGGCACTGAAAACGCGGGAAAATTTGACCTCACCGTGACAAGCCTTGACAGCCTGGTTGTCGGTTCCACCGCAACTTTCAAAGGGATTATTGCACTGAAT
>CAIKNA010000017.1 GCA_903828645.1 uncultured Bacteroidales bacterium | reverse complement strand
TCTCCCCTCACCGCTTTCAGAAACACCCAGGAGGATCCGTAACTCACCGGCATCATCACCAGTATGCCATAAACAAAGCTGAACATGCCGTTGGTGAATGATCCCATGTAGTGGCCTGGAAAAAACATGCTGCCAAATCCAAAGGGCATTGAAAAGAGTATCTGCACCAGCACAATCAGCAGGAGTTCAGGGAATTTCCGTTTAAGGATTTCCCAACTGTGGCCGAATACGCCCGATACACTGGCATCCGGAGCCTGTGCCTGGTTGAATCTTTCTTCGTTTTGATTGTTTTCCATGGTGTTTTGGTTTAAAGGGTTGGGGGTTGAGGTGAGTCTAAAATTTCTGCCGGTAAAGCATTTTATTATCCGGATCTCCCGAAACATTGTACAGGTAATAGACAAAATAATTGTAAACCCGGATCTTCTCGGGGTAATAATGAAAAATCGTCAGCCGTTTTTTTAATATTCCTGAATTCATATCAATTTCATAAAGGTTGTAAAGGCCATTGGAGACAAAGGTCGTAAAAATCTTCTCCGACCGCTCATCGATCATAATATCATTGGTCCACCTGCCATCCTTCACGTTATCGATCTTTAAGGCAAGTTTGTACGAAAAATTCCCGTTGGCATCATAAAACTCAATTTGCCGCAAGGGAGTATTGAAGATACAGATATAGTCTCCTATCCGGCATAAAAATGTCTTAACGGGCCGGTAAAGGATTTTATGAACATAGTTCCAGGTGACGAAATCCTCTCTTGAATTGGGAGGTATCGCACTTCCCAGAAGCTGTGCATCATCTGTATTGCGTCTCAGCATCTTCATTTTTTTCTCATCCCCGACCTGCGTGATTGGGTTTTTAAGCAGGCTTTTCCGGTTAACACCATAGTATTCGACATTCTGCCCATGGGCAGAGATCTTTTGAAAAAACAACACTTCAGGGGTTGAGGCAATGCAGTTCCTCAGCACATCATCAAATTTCTTCAGGTTCACCGGGTGAATGAGGTGCAACTGCTTCTCCTGGCGGAATACCTGGAACCCTGAGTCATGGCTCAGAACATGCAAATTGCCAAGGCAGTCTTTGAACAACCGTTCAGGTCGGAAATAAAACATGACAGAAGTTGCCACGGTATCTCCGTAGATGCTTTTACAAACCAGCTCCGCTTTCGACAACCGCTGCCTGAATATCAGCAGGTAAACCAGGTTGCTGTCGATTTCGTAATCAAGCACCGCATAATGATCATCTTTGAAGAAGGCCTCATGTGCGTTGGCCCTGATCTCCACCTCCTGTAACTCCGTTGGTTTTCGTGTAAGATACAAGGTGAGCGAAAAAGAGGTGGCATCAAGCAGTATGGTCTTCGTTTCAAACCCGACATGACTTACGATCATGGTGGCAGGCAATGTGTCGACAAAAAACGAGAACGAACCGGTTTTATCGGTAACTGTTCCAGTGCGCGTTCCTTCAATGGTGAGGTTTACTTCGGGCATGGGCGTCTTTGTCCCGGCCTGGAAAACCTTCCCGTAAAAAAAATTGTAATTCCGCTGGGCAACGGAACCATTGCCTGCAAAAACGAACAGTGACAGGAATAACCAGAACCACAGGGATGGTTTAACTTTCAGGATTTTCAATCAGTTAAGGTTTAAACAGGGTTTTTCCCATTCAAACTTACGATAAAATCGGGTTGTCATTGCAACGGGTACCTTCTTATTTGACTTTATTTACCACAATAGAAATACACATAGGGTATAATAATCGGCAGAAAAGCCCCCATCACCGGGCAAACGGCCACCCTGACCGATTTGTCGCCATTTCATTTGGTTTTGGGCTGTTTCTGTTGTTATTTTGTAGCTGGCAAACAACCAGATGAGATGAAGAAAAAGTACAAAATACTGATCCACGCCGCCTTCTGGATTTACATGTTCAACCAGATCCTCCTCTCCGTTGTCATGCTTACCGGGAAGGACTATGACCCGTTTTCGGAAGTAACCATCTATCCGTTGACCAGCTTCATCACCTTTTACAGTTTCTATTTCACCTACGGCCTGTTTTTCACCAGGAAAAACAAACTCTATCCGGTCCTTTTACTCATCGCCGTCGTCGTAATTCTCATTCCGTTCCGGATCGGGCTGGAATATCTTTTCTGGAAATACATCGGGTACAGCCACATGAAACCGCCGGAATCGCTGGTCATCGACAAAAGCTGGTGGTTCAACTCCCTGCGCCTGGTGACCGTTTATGGCATTTACGCTTTGCTGATCCAGCTTGCCATTGGCTGGTTTGAAACGCAGAAGCTCAGAACCGAGCTGATGCTGGAAAAACAATCGGGCGAACTGGCTTTGCTCAGGTCGCAGATCAATCCTCATTTTCTTTTTAACACCCTGAACAACATCTATTCGCTGGTTTACAAAAAGTCGGAAGATGCTCCCGAAGCAGTGATGAAAATGTCGTCGATCATGCGATACATGCTTTATGATGCAACTACAGACAATGTGCTGCTGGAGAAAGAGATTGAATACCTGAAAAGTTTTATTGAACTGGAGAAACTCCGTATCCGGCACAAAGATTTCGTCGAATTGCACATCTCGGGGAATGTCGAAGGCCGCACCATCGCCCCCATGCTGCTCATCCCCTTTGTTGAAAACGCTTTCAAACACGGAAGTAAAAGCGTGGAGAGTCCCGGGATCCTGATCAATTTATCCATCGGACCGCAGCAAATCATGTTTGATGTCAGCAACCATGTGCGGAAAAATCCAACCATCACCAAAGACCAGGTTGGCGGGATCGGGTTGACCAACATCCGCCGCCGGCTCAACCTGCTCTACCCCGGCAAACATAAGCTGGAGATCAGTACCAGCGAAGAGATGTACATTGTTCAGTTAATTCTTTGGATATGAATATCAACTGCATCGCAATTGATGATGAGCCCCTTGCGCTTGACATCATCAGGGATTACTGTTCGAAAGTCGTTTTCCTGAATCTCATGAAGACATTCGACAACGCCATCGAATCCATCGAGTATATCCGGTCGAACAAGGTTGACCTGATCTTCCTGGATATACAGATGGAAGAACTCACCGGCATCCAGCTGTTGAATGCGCTTAAACACCGTCCTTTCGTGATTTTCACGACTGCATACGAGCGTTATGCCATCCAGGGTTTTGAACTCGATGTGGTCGATTACATGCTGAAGCCAATCTCTTTCGAACGGTTCATCAAAGGGGTGAACAAGGTGTGCGAACGCATGCAGCTGGACACTGGGACTCCGAAACCTGAAAGCGGCAAAGCAAAAACCACGGAACCATCCTTTTTCTTCGTAAAGACCGAAACCCGGATGGAACGCATCGAAAACAGCGAGGTTTTGTATGTTGAAGGAATGGGTGATTACTGGCGGATCGTCACGAAAACGCGCAGGATCATGACCCTGATGAATGCCCGGAAACTGGAAGAGGTGCTCCATGAGCCTCAGTTCTGCCGGGTACACAAATCATTCTTTATCGCACTGGATAAAATCGAATCGATCGAACGCAACCGTATTAAAATCGCAGATCAGTATATCCCGGTCAGTGAAACATACCACAAGGCTTTTTTTGACCTTGTGGAACGGAAGAAGCTGGCGTGAACTAAGTGACAAATGACAAGTGACGAGTGACAAGTGATGGGCAATGAATGATGATTGATCGCGAATGTATGAAGAATGATCGTGGATGTATGATGATTGATGCTGGAACTATGATAATTATTCGTGCTGACTTCGAACAGGATATTAGCTTTGTATATGCTTTGTATATGCTTTGTATAAGCTTTGTATAAGCTTGGTATAAGGTCGGTATATGCTTCGGATAAGCTCTTATTGTACTGCCTTGGTCAACTCTTCAAGGGTGTTTGGCAGGGCGACTATTTCCCTGGATTTTGCGTCAATCAGGACCATTACCGGGGTGGCCAGTACAAAATAATCGCTGGCAACTTTGCTGCGCACGCCTTCAGCTGCATGCAGGTGCTTCCATCCCTCCAGTGAGGGCAACTTCAACTCAAGGGCTTTTAGTTCCGGTTCTGTTTCATCCAGGCTGATGGCAACAACCTTCATCTTCTTCTGCATTTCGGGTTGCTGCTGCCAGGGGTA
>CAIKNA010000016.1 GCA_903828645.1 uncultured Bacteroidales bacterium | reverse complement strand
CGTGGAACCCCCAAATTTGAAATACCCTTTCTCTTCCCCTTTTTTTACAAAATTCCCACCATATGTCTGTACGATACTTCCTGCCATGGTTGCACCTACCTCAGTCATCACAACATCTCCAAACAAGGGGTTTGATATGATGGAAAATTCCCTTTTGTTCAGGCAGAATATTTCAGTCATTTTGCGCAAAGCAAGGGGGTTAACTGAATAATAATCACCATCAATCCGGGTGATGGGTGATACTCTTCCGCTTATTGGAAAATGGAAACGGTGGTAATCGAAAGGGGCAAGCCGGATGATCACCAGGGTGCCGTCAAGGTAATTTTGAGCAAGGCGGGCATTATTCAAAAACGAAGAAATATCGAAGCGGGTTCCTTTGATGATAAAATCGCTGTTGCTGATATTGGCATATGCCAGTATTTTTCCATCGGCAGGCGACACTGCAACGGTTGAACTGGTATCCAACGGCCTGGCATTATTCTTTAGTTTCCGGGTAAAGAAATCGTTGAAAGAGTTGAACTCCTGTTTTTGGGCGGTACTCAGGTCGATATCAAATTCTTCAACAAAGGGTTGTATTTTTTTGGTCGATGATGGACGATCCATTCTATTGCCATAAACAGACGAAACTACCTTTCTTTTTGCCAGCGCCCACAATGTTGCTTCGCCAACCGGATTATTATACAGCCACACCAACCACTTTTCGCCAGCCACTTTTTCCGTTTTTAACAAGCCACTTTGCCTGTCGTAATATTGGATGGGAGCTTGTGGCGGCACCGGATATAAAGCCAGTATGGCAATGACAGCAAGCAATAACAAAATGAGGCCCCACCTCTTTTGAGTTTTTGAAATGTTCATCTGTTATTATTTTTTTTCATGTTTGCTTTGTCTGCCATGAATAGCAAATATAGTACAAAGTCCGATAAATCACAGCACCCATCAGAGTGGGTTATCCTGCGACACGACTGAGGAAGTTTATTAAACACCAGTAATTATCCGGATAATTACTTATACGGGGAGATGGACAGGTTGCAACTTTCCTGATTACTATTAAAAAAAAAGTGGTGTTTTTATTCAAATGGTGGCGAAACCGGACTTCATGACCAACCTCTGCCGATTTTGGATAACCACTTCAACTTGTTAACAAGTTGTTTCCAACAAGGAGCACGAATGTTGACTATTTCGGACTATACAATGAACTATTTGTATTACAATAATATACGATTTCACACAAACGATAACCTCAATCTGATTCTGCCCTCACCTGGCTTCGACCTGTCAAATCCCCTTCTCAGGTTCACCGATTTCCATCCACAATTCATCGGGAATACTCCCCCGTCAACCGAACATCCCTGTTCAGGCCCTTCCCTCAGGTATATCTTTGCTTCATCAAACAAAAACAAAACAAAAAATGAAAGCATCAACCACAATCTTAGCAGCTGTTCTTACCCTCTCCATGAATGTTCTTTTCGCAAGTAATGACGGAGTCGCAGTAAATGTTGAATCAAATTCGTTCCAGACTTTACTGGCACCCGCTACCCCTGCCGAAGCAACATTTGAAGACGTTAATGATGCAATTGCAATTGCTTTCATCCTTTCACCAGTTTCTCCGGTTGAGGCAGATTTTTCGGACGCAATCGGAGAAACGACTATTGATATCATCACACTGGCACCAGTCACTCCATCTGAAGCAGATTTTACTACAGATGATGAAACTACGAATGTCGGTGTTCTTGCTCCTATAACGCCCTCTGTTGCTGATTTTTCAGATGGGATTTAAACTCAAACCTTAACTCGTCCAACGAATTGAAGCCGCTCCAACAGGGTGGCTTTTCTTTTGTTCTGACCAGTTTTATAGTAATGATTAACTTTGATAACCAAACCTCTTACAGAAAATGAAAAAAGTGATGTGTGGCAACGAAATGGACAGAATGCCGAACTGGGCGTTTAAAATTATGGCTTTCATGTTCAATGTTACAGATGTAGTGAAACCGCCCGGTCGGAGACTTGATGCTTTCGGCATCCAAAAGGGACAAACTGTTGTCGATTGGGGCTGTGGCACTGGCAGATATCTCAAACAAGCATCTGAACTGGTTGGTGATAAAGGAACTGTTTATGCCGTGGACATTCACCAACTTGCAATTGAGGCGGCCGCCAATGTTGCAGGTAAGTATAACCTGAAAAACGTTCATCCAGTACTTACTGATGGAACAACGGTCAACATTCCACATCGATCGGCAGATTTGGTTTATGCCCTGGACATGTTCCATATGGTTAAGGATACTAACGCTTTCCTGAAGGAACTTTGCAGGATTACCAAGCCCGATGGCATATTAATTCTTGAAGACGGACACCAGCCAAGGGCATTGGCAAAGGAGAAAGTCAATATTTCCGGGTGCTGGGAGATTGTTTCAGAAACAAAAGCGTACATGAAATGCAAACCGAAAATTTGAAGGGTTGCCGACAGATGAGAAGTTGCTGACAAAAGCACTTCAAGGGATGGATGCCGATGTTGTTTCGTTGAATTTCAATTGAACCTCTTATAGCCTATTCGCTAAAACGGAGGCTGATCAACCGGTACAGACCTTCAGGTTCTGCCAGGCTGATCAGCCTCGTTCAGGGCTTCCTGCAATGCTTACTGCAGGATGATCTTAGCCGTGGCAGATTCCTTGCCCTTACTGAGCCGGATGAAATAGATTCCGCTGGCATGACCTTGAAGCGATATTTCGGTCTTCTTCTCCCCATTCATCGACCGGGTAAGAATCCTTTCTCCCAGCGGCCCGTAGATTTCAAAGCTGGAATTGCAAGATTGACAGGTTTTGCTGATCTCAATCGTCACATCTCCGTGGGTTGGGTTGGGCCATACTTTGAACAGGGTTGACTCTACCGTACCCTCCGCCAACTGTTCTTCACCGGTCAGGGTGTTTCCTGCAGGCGACTTTCCCGGTGAACAAAACTGGTTCGTCGTTGTGATCGAGCCATGCATATACCCTCCCGGAAGAACTTTGGTTCCATACAAGTAGCTAATTTTCAGTCCGGCTACCATCGATGCGCTGCCTCCATTCGACACTGTAAAATATTTGCCCGAACCGGCGATGGTCATGGTGTTCATGGCATCATAGCAATAGCTTTGACCGCTGTTGACCACCAGGTCGGAAACATAGAGGTTGAATGGAACCACCCCGATGTAGGCCGCTTTCGGTTCCGTGGGGGCCGATTCATCATAGGTTCCGGGAAGTCCGATCGGCCCGAGATCATAAAACGCAGTGACCCGGAACCAGTGAATGCCTGGTGAGAGGCCGGCAACGGCGTCCGTCAGGAGATCGGCCCCTTCTATGTATTGCACCTTGCTGTATGGCCCGATGGAATCAGGTGCCATGTAAACATTATACCCTATCAGCAGCGGGTCCGACAGCGGGCTATCTGAACCTCCCTTTGAACTGTTTCCATTGACCGGCGGGTGCGGCTCGGGTGTAATAGAACCCGGAGGCGCCGAGATAGCCATTCCATGATCAATCGGTACCAAATTGCCCGCCGGAGGTGCCTTCGGGCCCATTCCTATGACCGAACCGTCCGTCAAACTGGTTCCGCAGGCCCTGAGACAAAAGACCCCGGGCGCTCCACCGGCATAGGTAGTCCAGGGGATAAATGTTGTTCCATCATATGCATAGGCGAGGCCTGCATTGACATTGGGCCCGCTCTGATCGTATCCAAGCCAGTGGGTTGAACCTGTAAAATTGTTCCATTTCAGCATGCAATAGAACGGCCCGGTAAATGAAATTGGCGTTGAAAGGACTACTTCCATGTATCCGGAAGGAGCCGGCACCGGAACCACAAAGGTCTGAGAGGAACCTAGCAAAGCCCCTGCCATGTTGAAGATGTCGACCTTGAACGGCTGTGCTGTCGCTGCTGTATAGTCCCACCACCGCATTTCAAAGGAGGTCAGCTGACCCGACTGGGAAGAACCTGAATTCATTATATTTCCCAACCAGAGCGTATACCCTGGATTGAACGACCATCCATTTTCCATCGACCCGTCATCGTAAATAAAGCAATTCTGGCTGCCGGGTGCACAGGATGGTTTGGTCCAGGTCAACGATGCTGTTGACCCATCATCGGCAACCCCGAGATTGATCGGGGAACACAGAAATTTTGCAACAAAAGGCTGGCATACCTCGATTGAGTTTCCACTTCCGTAAGCAGCGTTGACACAGGCCGTGACGGATTGGCCATAGGCGGCATAGTCTGACGGGATCGGAAACGAAGGAGCCATCGTGACCGCCTGGAGTGTACCGTTCAGGTAGAAATTATATCCCGACATGCAGGAACTGAGGGCGGGATCGTTCGCGATAACTTTGATGTTGTCTATTTTCCAGTTGTTGATGCTGGTAATGTTGCCACCTGACGCATGGAACCGGATATTAAAGGTGTTGTGTGTATAACCTGAAATATCCACACTGTCGGTAGTCCAGGGAATACTGGAAGTATTGGAATAGGACTTCAGAACCACCCATGTTGTTCCATTCCAGATTTCGATCTTCATAAAATTGGTACCCGGCGCTGAATTGCTGTTCAGGAATATATCATACCTGATTTTAAGCATGGGTGAATGAACCGCGGCAATACTCGTACTCGTTAAATACTCATCGTAGCCGGTTATGGCCGGAAACGATTTGAATGTCGCTGCCGGTGCGGGATCGCCTAAAAACGGTGTGATCGTCCAGTGGTTTCCGCCTGAAGTTGTCCAGCCGTTGGTCCAAAACACTCCGGAAGACCAGTCCTCGTTGAAAATACAGGTTGAATTATCAGGAGGATTCCAGGTCGCATTCAGGGTGTGGTTGTCCACCACAAGATTTGAAGGCGGAATCAGATTTTGCTGTAATACCACGTTGGTGGATACATTGCTTGTAATACTCACCGATGATTGCACAAAGGCAATAAATCCGTATTTTTCAACCTGTATCGCGTAGGTGCCTTTGAAGACCGCCGGAAAGGTAACAGTGCCTGAAGGGCCGAGAACGGCCTGGTATATCGAATCCGGATAGGCAGTGTTCTGTAACTTGACGTAAGTCCCGGCCAGGGTTGAACTCCCGCAGGAGAGACTGACGTTCATAGTCACGGAGACAGCCCAGCATTTGCCGATCCCGTTTGAGAAGGATGCATCGGACCACCTGTTGCCGGTATACTGTGCTTTCACGGCCCAGCGATAGGGATTGCACGGCAGGGCAGGCCAGCTGTTGTCAACCTGTGAAAGTGATGGCGTAGTACCTAAGGATACCCAGGTTGCAGGATCATATTCCTGTCCAAGAATCAACCTCCAAACCTGGTATCCGGTCACTCCTTCCGTATTCTCCGGGGCATCGGATCCTTCACCCGGGTTTCCGGTGCCGGGATGCGATGCCATCAGGGGCACAGGTCCCCCCGGGCCATAGACGATGGCCCTCATCATGAAGTTGCCGGCAGCCTGGGTCCATGTTCCGGATGGCATTGTTTTCATATAACTGCCAAGCTGGTTAGTGGTATTATCAAGGGCAACACCGGCAGCATTGGGAGCATTCCCCCCCTGCTTCTGCACGAGGTAGAAACTCCCGGAAGAGATTGCTATGTAGGGATAAAAGTTAAAATTATTCCAGCCAAAAGTGTAAGGCGTAAAATCAAAAGGACCGCCAATCTGGATGCCTGGCGTTCCCCCTGGTCCGGATGCATCAAAAATGAGGATTTGCATGGGCGACAACGGGTAGCTCCCGGCAGGATAATCGGATTGCTCTCCGATATTTATATTGCCGCCGGTAATCATACAGGGATAGGATGCAGGAGTATACTTCACCGCATTGTAATTCCCTCCCAGGGGCCATTGCCATAACGCCTCCCTGATCCCATCATCATACAGCAATTCGTAATAGCCCTGCGGTGAGCCCCATGTGATGTTTGCAGCAGATTGCCCGGCATTCAGGGTGGCGGTGGGTTGATATGGACTATTTGCAGTTTCGGCCATCCCGAAAACCTGGACATTTGTATTTGCAGAGGTCAGGGATATCGGAATCGTTACAAAATCGTCAAATCCGGTTTTGGATATCGTTGCACTGAAAGAACCAAACTCATAGATGGTGATGGAATAATTCCCCCCGGGGCCAGTGGTTTTTGTTGTTTGACCATTTATAGATACCGTGGCCCCTATGATGGGGTTTCCTGTGGTTGCACTCATCACAAATCCCGTGAGATACCCCGGAATCGCGTTCATGCAAAGATCATGGTTCACGGACTGTCCGTTGGCAATGGTCTCAGCGAAAAGAGAGTTGTTATAGCCGCTGACAGAACAGGTTATACTGGAATATCCTACAGGGAGATTATAAAAAATATATCCTCCGACATTATTCGTGGTTGTGGTATGGCTTCCGCAGGTCACCGTAACCCCACTCATTTTATGGTTGTTAAAGCAATTGGTAATCGTCCCCATCAGGGCCCCGGAGTAAGGTTGTTCAACAAACCGCAAATTGGGAAGATTCGCATAGCCGCCAAGTGCCGCCCCGGTAAAACTGCATCCCACTGTATTATCCTGCCAGTAGGTCTGCACCTGGCCGACCGTGGCCGTGACGCCGCTGACCGTGGTGTTGCCCGTATAACTTCCATTGTTTCCGTAACAGATTTCAAGGATCACATTGGAACCATCCCAATAAAACGGGGTCTGCAGCGTAATCATCTGCCATCCCGTTCCGGGTACGGCATAAGAGCCACTGTAGCAGTTTTGCAGACCGGTGACCCAGCCCGTGAATGCATTCAGGGAAGAGTTCATCATCCGGATGTTGAAATTCTGCATGGTCTGGCTGCTGGCTGTCGTAACATTGAAGCCGATCGAGCTGATCATCCCGGGAGTTGCCCCTGCCGCGAGCATATCCGCGGCACTATAAAGCAACTGGGTCCTGCCCCCCATCCAGAGAGTGGAATAGGGATAAGTGCAGGCCATTGATCCCGTGCCAACCGTAACAGTGGCAGGAGGAAGCGGTCCTCCGGCAAGGATATGGACAAGATCGAGATGACAACTATTCCCGTAAACCGAAACGAAGTCGAATGCCACATAGAGTGTCGCCTGCCCGCTTGCAGCTTCAGGAAGAGATACCGTTTGGGTGGACCACGCCGGTGTCAATCCCACGCGCATCACCGTCCCGGCAGTGGTCCAGGTCGTCCCATTGGTGGAAAACTGCACATTTACCTGGTCGTTAAACATTGCCAATCCCGGATCAACATACCATTTAAAATCAACCATGATCGTATTGTACCCAACGGTCGAAATGGGGGTGATCATCTTCAAACGGTTATCTGTACCGCTGGGTGCATCGAATGAATTAAATTCCACCATCCTGCTCCCGGAAGGAGGAACACAGGCAGGGTTTACCCCGGTCGATTTAAAATACAGGTAGTTGCTCCCATTGACCAGATCAATTCCCCACCCTGCCGGGGGGATCTGTCCGATGGACGCTGATTCAAAATCTTCGGTGAACAGGGTGGTCTGGGCTGCGGATCTAATCGTCAAACATAAGCAGGAACACAGTACCAAAATGATTATGGGAATGACACTATTATTTTTTTTCATGACGTGTTTTTTTGAATCGGAAATTTCCGGATTTTCAGTAATTGCAAATGATTTACACATTGATGGTTGAATTCTATATCAAGCTTTAACAGACTATTGCCGGATGATCTTGGCCGTGGATGATTTCATTCCCGAACGGACCCGGATAAAATAGATCCCGGCGGGTTGATCTTTCAGTGAAATAGTCATCCTGTCAGCACCTGCCATCGACCGGCTCTGAATCTTCTC
Organism: uncultured Bacteroidales bacterium; assembly: GCA_903828645.1. GTDB lineage: Bacteria > Bacteroidota > Bacteroidia > Bacteroidales > FEN-979 > CAIVAT01. The sequence continues at coordinate 40,184 of CAIKNA010000016.1, read as the reverse complement.
TCCAATAGAACCATACACCTCTATACCTGCATCCGCGGCGGCACAGCATTTATTCAGTTCAACCGTGACATCTCCTGATGTCGGATTGGGCCAGGCTTTGAACAGGGATGATTCCACTGTACCTCCTGCCAACTGTTCCTCGCCGGCCAGAGCATTTCCTGCCGGTGACTTCCCGGGAGAGCAGAACTGGTTTGTAGTGGTGATCGAGCCATGCATATACCCTCCCGGAAGAACTTTGGTTCCATACAGGTAACTGATTTTGCTTCCGGCCACCATCGATGCGCTGCCTCCATCGGCCACCGTGAAATACTTGCCGGCACCGGCGATGGTCAGGATATTCAGGGCATCATAGCAAAAGGTCTGACCATTGTTGACCATCAGGTCGGAAACGCTTCGATTGTATGGGATCAGACCGATCCAGGCAGCTTGAGGTTCCGTTGGCATGGATTCATCAAAACTCCCCGGAAAACCGATGGGACCAAGATCGAAGTAGCCGGTAACCCGGAACCAGTGGACGCCCGGAGACAGGCCGGGTATATCTGTTGATAAAGCATCCGCACCCTCCACGTATTTCACGAGCGAATAAGGGCCGGCCGAATCGGGAGCCATGTAAATATTATACCCGATCAGGTTAGGATCAGAAAGCGGGCTGTCGGAAGCACCCTGCGAACCGGAGCCGGAAATAAATGGTGGAGGAATCGAGCCCGCGGGAATCCTGGGAATCAAACCGGTTGCCGCCCTGGCAGTTCCCTCTGCAGGAATCCCTTCCGGTCCAATCACCGTCATCGGCCCGTCCATGGAGGTTGTACCGCATGCCAGGAGGCAAAACACTCCGGGGGAACCCTGCCCCCAATAAGACGTTACGGGCACAAAATTCGTTCCGTTATAAACATAGTCCAGTCCGGCATTTGCATTGGGACCATCCGTGTCATAACCCAGGTAATGACTGATTTCCGGCAGATTGTTCCATTTCACCATGCAGTAAAACGGGCCGGAATAGTTGACCGGCGTGGAAAAATCAACCTCCATGTATCCGGAAGGAGCTGGTACCGGAACTACAAAAGTGGGTGATGAACCCAACAGTACTCCCGACAGGTTAAACACATCCACCTGGAACGGCAGGGCGGATGCGGAAGGGTTGTTCCACCAGCGCATCTTGACAGAGGTCAGCTGACCCGACTGCGTAGAACCCACATTCATTTTATTCCCGTACCAAAGCAAGTTATTGGGATACATCAGCCACCCCGATTCCATGCTGCCATCTTCATAAACAAAACAGTTCGCTGAACTGGCGGAACAGACCGGTTTTGTCCAGGTTAAGTTTGCAGTGGATCCTGCATCCATGACCGACAGGTTTGTAGGATAACATAAATATTTCATGATGACCGGAGTACAAACCTGGGTTGAATTCCCTACCCCGTAACTGGCACTGACACAGGTATTGACAGTCTGGCCATAGAGTGCATACCCCGCTGGGATCTGATAGGAATTGGCCGTTGTAAACGACTGAAGTGCTCCGTTGAGGTAAACGTTATATCCTCCCATGCAGGAAGCGAGGGTTGGATCGTTTGCGATAATTTTAATGTTGTCTAATTTCCAGTTGCTGATGGTGGAACTACTGGCGCCCGAGGCATGAAACCGGATTTTGAATGTATTGTGGGTATAGCCCGAAATATCAATGCTGTCGGAGCTCCAGGGAATGCTGGCATTGCTGGAATAGGATTTCAGGACCACCCAGGTTGTTCCATCCCAGATTTCGACCTTCATGAAATTGGTGCCCGGAGCCGAAATGTTTGCCAGGAAGATATCATATTTAATTTTAAGAACGGGAGAATGAACCCCGGCCATGTTTGCGCTCGTCAAATACTGATCATAACCGGTAACCGCGGGAATTGACTGGAAGATCGCTGAAGGAGCTCCATTACCTGATAGCTGGGAGATCGACCAGTTATTTCCTCCGGAAAGCGTCCATCCATTCATAAAAAACACTCCGCTGGACCAATCCTCATCGAGCAAATAGTGCGCAAAATCGGGAGGATTCCAGGTCGCCAGCAAGGTATGGCTGTCTATGGCCAGGTTGGTTGGAGGTATCATGTTTTGCTGCAGTTGCACATTATTGATGATATTGCTCATGATACTTACCGGAGATTGCACCGAGGGATTATATCCGAATTTATTGACCGTTAAGGTGTATGTTCCTTTGAATACAGCCGGAAAGGTATAATTACCAGACGGACCCATGATGACCGTGTAAACGGTATCCGGGTACATGCTATTTTGAAGTCTGAGGTATGTGCCGGAGGTTGATTCTCCTCCACAGGAAAGGTTCACATTAACCGTGACTGAAGCTGTCCAGCATTTGCCAATACCGTTTGTGAAAGAGGCCTGAGACCAGCCGGCTGTGTACTGAGCTGTTACGGCCCACCGGTAAGGATTACAGGGAAGGGAAGGCCATGCATCGTCTGCCTGTGACAGGGTTGCGGGAGTGCCGATGGATACCCAGTTTGCCGGGGTTCCTTCCTGACCCTGCAGGAATCGCCATACCTGGTATCCACCGGTAAGTATTCCGGAGTTCTCCGGGTTGTCAATTGTTTCCCCAGGCAATCCGGTTCCGGGTTTTACCGACATCAGTGGTAAGGGTCCGCCAGGTCCGTTAACGAGGGCCCTGATCATGAAATTACCTGTTGCCTGTGTCCACGATCCCGACGGCATGGTTTTCATATAACTGCGAAACTGGTTGGCGGTATTATCCAGGGCGATACCGGCGGCGTTGGGGGCATTCCCCCCTTGAACCTGAACGATGTAAAAACTACCTGACGAAACAGTTACGGGTGTGGAAAACGAAAAATTGGTCCAGCCAAAGTTGTATGGTGTAACATTCAAAGGCCCTCCGATCTGGTATCCGGGAGTTCCTCCCGGTCCGGAGGCATCAAAAACCAGGAATTGAAGGGCAACCATCGGGTTACTCCCGGAAACGTAGTCGCTCTGTATCCCAATATTGAAACAGCCTCCCTTCAACATGCAGGGATACGCGGCCGGTGTGAACTTGACCGCATTATAGTTTCCTCCCACGGGCCATTGGGAAAGAGCTTCCTCCACACCGTCATCATAAAGCAGTTCGTAGTTCCCTTTGGGAAGGCCCCATGTAATGTTTACGGCAGTCTGTCCCGCGTTAAGGACAGCCTGGGGGTTGTCGGGCGGGTTTAAAGTTTCGAACATGGTGAAATTCTGTACAATGGTATTTCCCGGGGTAAAGACCAGGAGACCTGACCCCGAATCCTCAAAACCTGCTTTGGCCACATTGGCCGCGAAGGTACCGTAGGGATAGACATCCAGGGAGTAACTCCCGGAAGGGCCGGTGGTGTATGTTACCATGCCGTTCATGGAAACCAGAGCCCCGATGATTGGGTTTCCGGTGAGTGCACTTGTGACGACTCCCGAAAGGTGGCCCGGAATTGGGTTCAGACAGGTATTGGATTGTGTCGGTGCCCCGTTCGTGATCGTCACAGGAATTGAATTTGGGGTGTAGGTGCCAAGCGAATAATTTACCGTATAATTTCCGATCGGGAGACTATTAAAGATATAATTGCCAGTAGAATTGGTAGTAGTGGCCTGGCTTCCGCAGGTCACAACGACCCCCGGCAATGGGCTGGTATAAAAACAATTGTTCACCTTACCGGCCAGGCTTCCCGAATAAGGATTTTCCACAAACCGCAGATTCGGAAGCCATATATTGCCTGTAACAGGTGCCCCTGAATAGCTGCATCCTATGGTGTTGTCCTGACAGTAGGGTTGCACCTGGCCTGCAGTGGCGGTAGTACCGCTGACAACGGTGTTGCTGGTGTAACTTCCATTATTACCGTAACAAATTTCCAGGATCACATTAGAACCATCCCAGTAAAAAGGAGTTTGCAGCGTGATCATTTGCCATCCTGTGCCAGGTACAGCATAAGAGCCACTGTAACAACTTTGCAAACCACTGACCCAGCCCGTGAAGGCAGTCAGGGAGGTGTTCATCATCCGGATATTGAAATTCTGCATGGTCTGGAGGCTGGCAGACGTAACATTAAATCCGATCGAATTGATCATCCCGGGAGTTGCACCTGCAGCAAGCATATCCGAAGCATAATAAAGCAATTGGGTCCTGCCCCCCATCCATAAGGTGGTATAGGGATATGCACAGCCGACCGTACCCGACCCCACCGTAACAGTTGCAGGCGGCAGGGGACCATTTGCCACAATGTGTACCAGGTCAAGATGACAGTTTAACCAATGGTTTGAATGGAAGTCAAACGCGACATACAGGGTCGCCTGCCCGTTAACGGCTGCCGGGAGCGGAACCGTCTGAGTGGTCCACTCAGCTGCCGTTCCTCCCCCTGTCACCGCTCCCGCAGTGTTCCACGTAATGCCGTCGGTGGAATACTGCACATTCACATAGTCCGGCAGATCGGTATAGAACGACTCAGAAAACCATTTGAAGTTCACCATAATATTGGTATATCCAATGGTGGAAACCGGGGCGGTCATCTTCAACCGGTTTTCAGTTCCTGTTATTGCGAGGTAAGATTGAAACTCAACCATTTTTGTTCCTGAAGCAGGAGAACAGATGGGGTTGGTCCCCGCTGATTTGAAATAGGTGTAATTGCCTCCGGCCACATTGTCAATTCCCCATCCCGCCGGGGGAGTCTGACCGACGGACGCTGATTCAAAATCCTCGGTGAACAAGGTGGTTTGTGCACCGGAACGGACTGCAGACCCAAGGAGCCCCGCTGCCATCAGAAGCAGCCAACACAATACAAAGGAGTTCTTTTTCATGTTTTTCAATTTACAGATAACCATAATAAGAAATAGATAACTTATTCATTACAAAGACGCGTTGATTCAGGTGCCAAAAGTAATTCACCCAATGGAACCTGATTGACACCATTGTTCCAGATTGTGCCACAGATGTTGCAAAAGTGCAGAATTTGAAAAAAATCAGGCACCTTGAAATAATTCCATTCGACGGAGACAAATGGTTTTCCCGCAGACCAATCCGATACCTGGCAGGATGGATCGTCGCGGGCAGGATCAGCAGCGGTTCCGCAAAATACAGACGCAGCAACCTGAGCGGCTAAAAACAAAAAGCAACCTGGTTTGAATGATGAAGTTGTTACTTCCAAACCAGGTTGCTTTTTCCTGTTCAATCGGGGTTTATCATTGCTTCACCACCCTCATCACCCCGGTTTTATCATTTTCAATTACCTGGATCAGGTAGATGCCGGGTTTCCTGTTTGCAAGGTTAAAGGTATAACGGTTCCCCGCCGGTAATTCAGCGCTGTGGATTTTATCACCCTGCATTCCGTAAATGTTTACCGAAATGTTTGAAGATTCCTCAAACTTGAGTAATTCCAGTGTAAATTCCCCGGTTGTGGGGTTGGGATACACCCTGAAGAATCTATCCCGGCCGGAAAACACGGTTGCCTCCCCAACCGTCGACAACAGTTCAGCCTGTGTGGCTGTCATCGCTGGCGACATGCTGCCGCACAGGTCGGTCGCAGAAATCCGGCCATGGAAATGGGAACCGTTTAACGCATGAACATCGGGTACCATGTTAATTTTATTTCCTGCGATCAGGTTGACGGTACCCCCGCTTTCAACAATAAAATTCTGAACGGTGATGTTTTGCATGGCTTTGTAACATTCAACAGCGCCGGATGGCACCGTATGATCCGCTACCACGAGGGTGAGCGGAACTCCTGCCTGGACTACCCGGAGAATCTTCGAAAGCGGCACCCCCTCTCCCGAAATGGTAATCTCAGCCGTTCTTGCCGCATCCGAAGTGTTTGCATCGTAGGTAACGGTGATCGTGTCATTGTCATAGCCAATCAGCGGGACTGCACTGAGCCAGCCTGCGCTCTCGTTAACCGACCATGCGATGTTGGAACCGACCACAAACGAAGTTGTTCCTGCCGCCGCTGAAACATTCCTGACCGAGTCCGCCACATACAGGGTGTCAAACCCTGGGGTGTAGAACAATACATAGATTTTTTCCGGCGGAAAACCCAGCGTACTGGCATTGATGGTGTCGTAATGCGGGATTCCGCGGTGCTTGTTCGGGGTGATGAATTGAACATTTTGATTACCTCCCGCTGCGCTTAAATACCCGTCGGCCGGGCTCGAATTGATCGAACCGGTCGCCGTCACTGAATAATAGACCTGGTTTGGAGAAGAATTGGTCAGGTTTGAATGGAAATGGAATACACTGTCTTTCATGACAACATACTGGAAACTGTTTTCGCCCCAGTGCAACGGCCCCTGATCAACATAAAATATCCAGTTTGCAGTTTCGGCAAGCGGGTTGCCGTATTGATCCTTCACCCCGACGATCTGGGATTTCAGGTACTGGTTTTCGACAAAATAACTTAACCCGGGGTTCAGGGTAAAAATGATCTTGTTGGTGCCATGGTTATATTGTACACCTGATCCCACCTGCATCCCGGTTTCGGCGTTCAGGAGTTTACAGTTGTAGACCGTAATGGATGCCGGATCGAGCGCTTCATTAAACGTAAATGAAATTTCGTCGCCGATGCTGAGTATGCCGTCCGACGGCTGCGGAGTGCCAACAACCTGCGGCGGATGCATGTCAATGTGACCGGTGCGTATTTCCGAGTAATTGGTGTCCCCTGTACATATTGCCACAGCACGAATCTTGTAATCACCGTCACTGAAACCGCCCACATTCCAGTCATACACAATGTAAGAAGCCGTTATTGAGGCCTTCGGAGTTGAAAACACCTGGGTCCAATCGGTTCCATTCACCGAATATTCCATTCCGACGGATTGCAATTGCGTATTCGCCAGGTTGTAACCTGTAACCTTAACCTGGAGCATATGACTGCCTGCCTGGTTGACAACCCAGTTATTGCCGGGCGAAAAAATGGAGACCGGCGAACAGGGAGGGATGAAATGCACGTCAAACGTTGCCGTATCGGAAAAACCCGAATCCGACTGACAGGGAGAGGTCAGCATCACTTTTAAACCTGTCAGATCGTAGTTTTCTCCTGCAGGCTTTGAAATGGCAATAGTTACTCCTGTTGAAGTGCCCGGCTGCACGGTGTAATTAATCGGATCTGACAAATCATGGGATCCAACCATGACGGCAGCGCTATGTGGATTGGTTGAATTCACCACGCCCAATGAATAATCCCAACTCTCCCCGGTCTGGCTGGTATTTATCAAAGAGAGTGAGAAAAGGGCGGGTTGGGTGGGAGGCACCGCATTGGCTGCAAATGTTTTCGGATTGAGCTTGCATCCCTGGCGGGGAACTGTATGTTTCTCCCAGGGGCAGGAGGATTGCCCGCTTTTAGTTACAAATACGGGGGTACCATAAACAGGGTCGCTTTTTACATCCACCGTAAATGAATCCGACTGTCCCCCGGCCTGTGTATCATTATCTCCCAGGTAATAACCAATTGTTGTTGAATTGACTGTTGAATTGACAACAGACTGCCCGGTGGTATACGAGGAGGAGATATAAAATCCACCCACTGCCCCAATACCATTAATAGTAAGACCGGCGTCCACTGCAATTTTCTTATCAATAAGCAAGTCAAATTCCTCGGTATAGGTGCTTGTTTTTTCTATTGTCTGGGAAGTCTCAAATGAATTGACGGCGTCAAATGAAATGTTTTTTACAAATACAGCATTGTCTTTCAGTCTTTGATTCAATGCGAGGAATGACTCCCACCGGTGTGCTGAAGCGGTATCACCAATAAGATTAAGTGAAGGAATGACCGTGTTTTCGATGTAATTTCCGGAATAGATATAGGTAGTGGCAAATCCTTTAGGAACGATAATGATGTCCTGTTTGATCGTAACCACCTCATTTGCGATAGACAAGATGTCTGTGACCCCATAAAGCAGGTTCATGGCTCCGCCCATATAGAGGTCGCCTTTTTCCCCTACCACATTCTCATCGGTAGAGGTTGAGATCCTTTCATTCGTTGTATAGGTCAGCTGGTTTTCAGTGACCGAGTTCTGTGACATGAGTACGTCGACTCCCGCCGTAAAGTCTAACGTTACATCTATATTGGTTCCTGAATTAAATATGAAACCGGTTGAATAAGAAAAATCAGCGCCAAGAGATACTTTTAAATACCCACCGCCGCCGCTCTCATGTTTCATTCCAAATCCAATGGCCTGAGAAACCTGTTTTGTCTGATCAAAGTAGCTGTAACTTTGATCACCGGGAGGATCGCGGAGTATGAGCAGCGGGATTTCAGGGGTAGTAGTCGTAAAGGCGGTCGCCCTTGGGCGCTGCCCGACAATGTATGCCCATATGGTGGATACAGCGTTTAACCCACCCTTTTTATATTGAATTTCCAGTCTTTTCTGGTAGGGGTACGGGCCGCCTCCAGTAATATTGGGCAACCCGGCACGAAAGGAATAATGGGTCGTGGTGTCGGAAACGGGTATGCTATCCTTACCCGCATCACTCAGGTCGTCGAGGATAATAAGGCTGCCGGTAGTGACCGGGCACTTGATGATATTGTTGGATGGACCGAAGTAAGGTTCGTAAACCTCTATGCCAAGGCCATATGTCAGGAACTGGTGCAGGATGATCCACCCGTGCGAACTGGTAACAGAGTCAAATCCTGTGATCCCGATCACAGGAGCACTGTGGTAAATAAAATCCTCGATGGTGTCCCTGTATGTGAGATCCGCCTGTTTCGACTCAAAATGAACCGGAATGTTGTTGTGATAAAAGAAATCCGCGGGTTTAATGGTGTATGGATTTGGAGGAAGATCGATGCTGTAAAAGCCTGCGGAATTTGTATAAATTGTTGTATCATTTTTACAAGTGTTCCCGCAACTAACCACCAAAGCCACCGAATTAGCAAGGGGAGTGCCGCATCCTCCTGTAACATGCCCGCTCAGCTTATGCTTGAATTTATCCTGGAAATTCACACCGCCGACAGTTGAATCTATATTAGCCGTGATGAAGGGCGGATCAAAGCTCCGCCCGCCGGCCGTGTCGGGTTTAATGGTATGGCTGCCAATTTCAACAGCACCAATGTTGAAATGCCCTTCATTGTTTGTTATCACAACCGGGTACAGCGGTGCGCCATCCATTAACATTTGGACACCTATGGAAGGACAGTTAACAGTGTTCTTGTATTTAATATCACCGCTTACAGGGAAGAAAGAAACATCATGAAAATCAATGTTGTTGACAGTGCTCGTGCCTTGAACCGACAACCCAACAAGAGAGTCCGGGTTAAATTTATGATGAACCGGGCTCGTGCTTGGAGTTATCGTAAACGTCCCGGATCCTACATTGTTTAACGAATACGATCCGGTAATATCGGTGGTGGTTGAAAAAATTACGGGTGGCGTGGAGCTTGTTCTTTTAGCAGTAACCGTAACATTGGCCACACCCATACCTGAAATGGTTTTAACAGTTCCCTCCACATTCCCGGTTCCCGACCCTGAACCATCGATTTTCAGGGAATCTGTGTATTCAGATGGAACGCCCACGGTCAAATAACATTTACGCGGCCCGGTCTGCAATGGTTGAAAATAAACTTTCACCGTATCCGACCCATAAGGCTGGAGGAGTTTTAGGCTGTCAGCAGGATCATACAGGTGAAAATCATTTCTGTTCTCCCCTGTAAAATAGACATGACAGTTATTCAGCCGGTCAGCATCATTCCTGACCACAAATTGATGCCAGTCTGATTGTTCGGCGACATATACGGAACCAAAATGGTAGATTTTGTAACCTTGGTCCGGGGGATGAGGATAATCAATGTTATAATCGGTAACGCGGGGTACCTGGTGGTAATAACACGCACCCCTATCCGGCCTCGACATGTCGGGGTCGCGGTCTGCGGTATCGGTCACCCAACCGGGACCAATGCCATTCAGGTTGGGGTTGCCGGTGTTGATGCAGGGTGACATTTTTGATGTATCGTTATTCTTCGGGAAATTCGACCAGGTAAGATCGTACAGGAGCCCGGGTGTTCCTTTAAACTTCGGGTTCCTGGTAATGTTTGAGTCACCGGGAATGCCATACCCTCCCTCTACACACGACCAGGTAATTACGGGTGCCGGCGTGGCTGCGTGGACATTGCCCGAGGTGTTATACCAGAGGATGCTGTTGTCGAGCGTCACCGTATCTGCATTTTGAGCATAAATTCCATAACCATTGTGCACGATCGTATTGCTGAATGCCTTTATTTTGGCTTTGGACAGTGCAACAATGCCGTCATTCGAGTTTGAAGCAATGACGTTGTGATCGATCTGCGGTTTCGACTTCTCATAATAACCGATCCCTGTTGCGTTGGAGGAGATGGTATTGTATTGGATCGCAGGGGCCAGGTGATTGCAGATGATTCCCGAACCGTTGTATGAGATGTTGTTGTTTTTGACAACGGCATTGGATGAATCGCACAGGATGGCGACCAGGTTATTGCGGAACCGGCTGTTGCTGACAGTCACCCCGTTTGCATCCAGGCTTAGTCCTGCCATGGCAGTATAGTTGATGGCATAACTCTTTTCAAACCATTCGAGGCCGTTCTGGTCCTGCGGGGGTGTAAGCAGCTGTCCTCCCTGTCCATAGTAATACCACATGGCCTGCGGCTGGCCGGGGTTCAGGTCCCCTCTTTTGATGATCTCGGTACCGTCCACGATAAGCTGGCAGTCGAAGCCGCCTGTGCCGCTGCCGGCATAGACCCCGTTATAGACTTCCACTGCAAGGCGGTTCCTGCCCTTCTGAAGCATGCCGCTGATATTGTCAGAGTGGTTCCAGTGGCTCACCCCATGGGTCTCCAGGTGGTAATCAAGGATCATGGTTCCATTCAGCCAAACCCGGCATCCGTCGCTAAACCCCAGGAGCAGGGTGGCAACAGAATAATCATCCACCTCAAAGTCTTTGATAAACTGGGCCTGGTCGGGAGAGGTGGTCAGCACATTGTTCCCGGTGAAGGGGGTGGACTGGTAATTCCAGCCATTTTGAGTCAGTTGATTGTCGGAACCATCCATAAAGGATGCATATTCCACTTTGCAGTACCTGATGGGGTTTGTGATAGTGGCGTTTTTTGTCATATGGATCAGCCCCCATGAGCCTGCGCTGCCCATCCGGGTAAACACGATGGAATCGGTTGCCGTTCCCTGCGCGATGAGCGTGCCATATACCGTCATGAATCCGAAGTCGGTGTTTGCCCGCGTGGGTGGTTCGGTCATTGCGCTCAGGTCTGTTGAATTCGTCCTGAATTTCAGGATTGTCCCTGGTTGAAGGGTCAGTGTCTGGCCGGAAGGAACAACGATTTCGCCCCCGATAAAATAGGGGCTGGCTGCTTTGGTCCATACCCCGCTCACATTCCCTCCGTCGATATAATTCGGGGGGGTAACTTTGATGTAGCTCTGCTTCGTTTTCACACTTGTCACGTTACCGGCATCTTTGATCGCCAGGATCACCGTGTATGCGATCATATCTGTTCCGGTATGGTGATAGGTATGCACGGGGTTCTGTACTGAAGAGCTGTCGCCATCGCCAAAATACCATTTCCAGGTAAGGGGTGACTGTGAAGTGACGGAGAGATCGGTAAAATGTACTGTGAGGGGTGTTCCTCCGCAAACCGTGTCGGCCTTGAAATTTGAGGATGTCCCAACGGGAAAGGCTTCCCGGATACACCGTATCGATCGGCCGAAGGTTTTGCCATATGATCCCATTGAGCAGCTGGCGGCGACGAATGCCAGGTTCAGACCACTTGAATTATTGTAGTCTGAACTGCTCCAGTATCCACCCTGGGTGCCACGCTGCTGTAAGGATCCACTGGAAGAATTGAGATAACCTGCTGCATGCATTTTTAACCCGGAATTCCACGGGCCATTCCAGTCAGTCCAGTTTCCCCCGGAGGTGGCATCAACATTTGTCCATTCGGTACTGGTTGGAATCCGCCAGCCGTTCCCGAACTCAAGGGCGCAAGGGTCGTTGGCAGTGATCCAGTCTGAGTTTTCACTGATGCTGGTGATCCATGTTGAATTTGGCGTGCGTGTTGTTCCGTCATGCTTGTACCCCTGCGCGCGGTTGAACTGCCAGTACCAGCCTGACGCAGTTTCCAGCGTATTGTTCACCGCACCTGCCTGGTTGGTGGCTCCCAGGTTTTTGGTGATCCAGCATTTGGATGTTTCCCCGGGGATATTCGTCACGGTGCCGTAGATAACTGTTTTGGTCACCGGCGCCACATTGCCTGCAATGTGCGTTACAGTGATCGTTGAAGCGCCGCCGCATGTATTCAGCGAGGTGGTAAATTTCACCTCGTTGCCATAGGTTGTTCCCTCGCTGTTGGTCGCGTAGGCCCTTGCAAAATAGCCTTGCCCTGAAGTAAGCCCGGTAATGGTGCCGGGAAAGGTTCCGGTTCCGGAGCCGTCTGTAGTATGGCTGTCCGAAACGGTTGGCGACGGCGATATGCTCCAGCACACGCCCCGTTGCGTTACTGAAGTACCCCCGTCGTCGGTGACATTGCCGCCGGATAGTGCCGTGGTCGTTGTAATTGAACTGACAGCCGAGGTTGAAACCACCGGCAACCCGGCACGGAGGCATCGTACCGGGTAGCCAGGCGTCTTGTAGTCGGAGGAAAGACCGCAGTACACACTTGTGAAGTACAGGTAATAGCTGTGAGAAATATCCAGCTGCGTACTGCTCCAGTAGTGGCCTTCTGAGCCGCGGCTGTATACAAAGTAACCATTCTCTTTGTTCAGGTACCCGGCAGCATGCATTTTTAACGCAGCGTTCCAGGGGCCGTTCCAGTTTGTCCAGGATCCCCCTGTATTCACATTTGTCCATTCGGTACTGGTCGGGATACGCCAGCCGGTGCCAAGTAAAATCGAACACGGATCCTGGGCAGCGATCCAGTTTGATGCCTCGAAGATGTTGCCTATCCAGTTCGTAGCCGGATATCTGTTACCGCCATCATGCTTGTATCCCCGCATTTGGTTAAACTGCCAGTACCAGCCTGCGGAGGCTTCGGTAGCGTCGCTCACCGCTGTAGCCTGCTGGCTTGCGCCGAGATTCCGGGTGATCCAGCATTTGTTTGTCTCCCCCGGAATATTTTTAGCCGTGCCATAGGTTACCGTTTTGGTTACCGCCGCCACACTGTCTTCAGTATGGTTGACCGTAAATGATGAAGTACCACACACAAAGCTTAAAAAGCTCACCTCATTTCCATAAGCCGTTCCCGCGCTGTTGGTGGCATAAGCCCTCGCATAATAGGTTTGCCCTGCTGCAAGCCCTGTCAGGCTGCTGGTAAAATTACCGGTGCCGGTGCCATCGGAGGTGTGGCTGTTGGCAATGGTGGGGTAATGAGCAGTGTTCCAGCACACGCCCCTGCCTGTTACCGGGGCTCCCCCGTCCGTGGTTACCGTTCCTCCACCTGTGGCAGTTGTGATGTTAACAATTGTTATTCCGCTGGTGGATAAGGCAGGTGACATCGCGCCTGTTACAAAACTTATTTCCTGGCCGTATGCCGTACCCAGGCTGTTGGTGGCATAAGCCCTTGCATACCAGGTCTGCCCGATTGTCAACCCGGTCAGTTCACCTGAAAAACTGCCCAGACCGGAGCCGTTGTTTGTCATGCCGGTATGCGTGGAAATGGTGGGATTGGGTGAAGTGTACCACACGAATCCTTTTGCCGTAACCAGGTATCCCCTGTCAATCGTTACTTCACCATGGCCCGTGGCTGTGGCCGGGGTAACGGGTGAAATACTGACCGTGTTGACTTTCGCAATCACCACCTTGGGAACAACCTCGCCTGTGGGCAGCATGGTGACCGGCCAGTAACCGGCCCCGTCGTAGAACCAAATGTGCTCCATTTGCAGGGATGTCAAGCCGTTGACACCTGTTCCGAAAACTATTTTGCCCGCAGTGCCCGGGGTGCCGTTCCAGCCACCCTGCCAGCCTGTGACCGTAAGGTTGCCCGACCAGGAGGCTCCGCTGCTGGCGGCAAAAGTGAGGGTGTGGGACCCTGTACCCAACGCAATGGTTGAATTTGATCCCAGGGAAAGAACGCCCAATGAAGAACTGTAACCGGTACTTGCTCCTGACTTGAATATAATGCCGCTTAACGTAGTACTGTCGACCACTGTAAGTGCTCCTGCAGCTGTTTTTGTACCGCTGCCGGAACAAACCAGGTTTCCGTACGTTTTGACTTCAACAGCCTGGTCGGTACCACCGTATTTCACCGTGCCGGTATTGCCCAGGGTCGTTGTGCCGAATCCTGCCGGGAATGCACTGCTGCCGGTCAGCACCAGGGTCACCCCGTTTGCCAGCGTAAAGGTTTTACCCGCACTGCCTGTGATCGGAAATCCGTTATTGAACACGGTGCTGCTTTGTATGTTGAGGTTCCCCGTTAAACTGACAGTGTCGGAAAGCGTTTTTGAGTTATCACCGGAAACAGTAAGATTGTTGTAGGTTCCTTTCACAATCGCCTGGGCGCCCCCCGAGCTTTTATACTCCACCGTACCGATCCAGGTTTTCCCGGGGGGCAGCGGAACTGGGCTCGATGTTGTCCATACGCCGGTCTGAATCGTTCCATTGCTGGTATTCGCCGGAAATGTGCCTCCCAATTTAATTGTCTCACCAAGATTGAGCACATCACCGGATGTTGTGGACAAAAAATCCGAAACCGTCAGTTGTTTAATAGTGTTTGAATTAGCCTGCAGGTTGACTGTTGAATTATTGTAAAGAGTCAGTCCTCCAATGGTCTGTTGAGGAACATTGGTCACGGTCACGGTTCCGCCGCCATTAAATGCAAGAACGTCACCCGCTGCAGGGCTTGTCCTTGCCGGTGTCCAGTTGGCTGCGATCGTCCAGTCGGCGCTTCCGGTTTTATTCCAGGCATAGTACACCTGTTCTGCTCCCCAGGCGCTTTGAGCCGGTTCAGGGGAGACAAATTTCCGGATGAGCGCCCAGTCCCAGATGGTCGTTGTCGTCATTGAACCAATGTTCAGGGAATATTTACCACTGGTACGTACCGGTGAGAATACCTGGGTATCCCAGTTCCCAAAGTTCAGCCTTCCCCATATTTTATTATTCCCGGCATCCATAGCTTCCATAATATAGAAGATGCCTGTATTCCATCCATAATTACCAAAGCCGCCCCATGAATCCTTATCATTCAGGAATCGGGTATAGATGAGAGGAGGAGTCGAGAACGGTTGGGAAAAAACATAGTTGAATCCGTAGCCGTCGCTGGATGATGTCCTGGTACCCAGTCCTGTCCGCTCAATGGACAAAGGTGGAAAGCTGGACACCTGAAATCGTGCTGCAATGACCCTGGAACTTTGTTCCCCTATCCCGGATGCAATGATCTTTGAAGGGTTGGTGCCAGTGGCGGTTATGGTCATGTATCCATTGTTGAAGGTTGGCGTACCTCCTCCTGCTGTTTTGGTCCATTTTGCTGTATTCAGGCTGGTGCCCGTGAAATCATCAAAAAGGATGAACGTATTGTCGCCGTTGCTGGTAGTGGATGCGACGGAATTGCCGTAATAGATGTAGATTGCCTGGTTGCTGCCCAGGTCGGCAGCGACTTCCACCCAGAACGCTTTGAAGGTCATGCCGACCGCGTTTGTAGTTTCCAGCCAGTAGTCGAGCTCAGTCGTGCCGTCGGCTGCCGTAAACCTGACATCCTGGAAATCACTCCTGACATTGGACCCGAGATAAACATCCGTGCCGGAATCGGTTCCGGTCCCCGAGTGCACCAGGATCCTTACCTGGTAATTGGTCCCGGCACCGGTGGCACCGGTGATCACATGGCTTTTCCGGTAATGCCAGCTTGCGTTATACCAGCCCTGGGCAAAAGTGCTTACAGGAATTCCTGCAAGAAACATAAGCGTAAGTGTCGAAAATACGATCATTTGCAAAAATCGTGCTCCGGTTTGTGCATGAGTGATCCTGCCAGTTCCCGGTTTGGGAAAGGCAACCATAACGGATAGCTTTTTCATAAAGTTTGGTGTTTGCAGTTGAATGGAAATCAGACTTATCTGGGTTAAGCTAAAATTCAAACTACAAGGTTATTAATACCATTTGCCGCAACGATGCAGCATGACCGGTTATTAATTACACCGGACTATTGCCCCTCACACAATGCAGAAAGCGACAGGGAACGGGAATTGTATAAGTCAACCCCGGTTTCTGAAGGTCACTCATTTACAACATGCCGTGAGAACCGCAAACCGATTTTCCGGATATTTCAACCATTTTATCTGCCAGGCTGTTATGTTACAATTAAACCATAACAACACAGGATAATAACGCTGCAATAATACAACATATAAAATGGGAAGTCAATAATTTCACTGTTTCATTTTTCACAATTGAGGGTCAGGTGCTCCGGCTTCTCCGGAGTGCCTCTTTTTCCAAACTGCACTTTCCGCGGACAGCAGGGGCGGCAATGACGGATAAGCCGGCGGAACTGTCCGTCATCTGTTAAAAGATTGTTTTTTCAGGTCAATTTCAGCAATTATCTAACAGGCATCCGGAATGAATTGGTATCAACCGGGTTATTCAGTTGTATTGTGTCAAACTGCAGTGTATTGTATAGTTGACCGCCAAAATAGGTCACCTGGGTAAAAGCGAACAAAACCCCCTGAACCATTCGGTATTCGTGAAAATAATTCTCCACGGCAACTTCCTGTCCTCTCATCATGCGGGAGTACTTTCTTTTCAGAATGGTGAATTTTGTTGCATCCAGGTAATAAAATTCAATACCCCCCTCTTTTTTTGTAATCTTAAGTTTAAAGGCCGGCGTTTTTTCAACGGTATCGATGCCAACAAATTCTACAGAATGCCCCTTTTCCTTCCAGTTATACAGCAATCCATCAAAATCCCCCCTGCTCCTCAGCTCTCCGGCCCGGTCATCGGGCATTACCTGTGGTTTGGGGTTCCCCGACCACGGAGCAGTACTCCAGGCTGTATGCCCGTCATAACCCTGGAAACCGGTGATGTCCTGAACATCGAACTCCATTAAATACTTATCAGGCCGCATTTTGATAATTTTCACTGGCATCGCGTCCTGCTGAATAATGGTCCCGGTCATTGTGATCGTGTTTACCTTTCTGAGGTTCCCGAGCCCTGTGGCTTTGTAATGATTTGAAAGGATGTCAGCAAGGTTAACCTCCTGCGCACCGGCCATGCTGCAGATCATCAGAACCGCAACTGCCAGGGATGTTTTCTTTCTCATACTTTGACTGTTTTCGAAACTGGGTCTTCACCATTTCGCTATTTGACTATTTTATTTTATACGCAAGAAGCGATTTCCCATGCCTGATGTACATGATCCCGTTGCAGATCACAGGATGCGAAAAATGTGCCTTGGTTCCCCTGGTTAGTTTGAAGGAACTTACCTGGTCCATTTCAGGCCCGTTGGGCTTGAACAACCCGACCTGCCCCTTTTCATTGTAGAGATACAGCATGCCGTCAGCAAAGCAGATCGTCCCCCGGTCGAATTTTACCGAATCCACGATCTTTCCGCCGGTGCTTTCTACAGTGTAATACTGGCGTATTTCATATCCCGAAGTATAGATGTAATCGTTCACTTTAATAAATCCCCCCATCAGGTTGTCACACCTCCCGTTTTTCCAGATTTCCGTGATCTTCGTTCCCTCATCAGAAAGTTGCAGCCTGAAGGCGCCATTACCGTTTCCGGCAACAGAATAGATGAACCCGTTTTCATAGATGGGAGTGTTGACCTGGCAGTCGACCCCCTCTCCTTCCTGTTTATAGGACCAAAGCAGTTTGCCATCCTTTGCATCGATGCCCAGCATGTTTGTTTTCGAAAAGGTAACGAGGATATTGCGTTGAGGCAAACTGATGAGCATGGGTGAACAGTAAGAGGTAATCTCTCCTGCCCCTTTGCTGATCCACCTGATCCTCCCCGTAAAACGATCGAGTGCGACAACATTGGTATCAGGGCTGCCGGGCGAACAGTAGAGGGTATTCCCGCTGATCAGCACCGATTCGGCAAAGCCAAACCTTGGGGCTGTTCCGTGAAAGTCGGTCATCATATTAACCGACCACCGTTCTTTTCCCGACCGGGTCTCAAGACAGGCAACCTGGCCCCATCCGGAAGTGACATACACAAGGTCATCCACCACCGTTGGGGTGCTTCGTGAACCAGGGTAATTCAGGACCCATTCCTTGCCGTATTTCACTTTCCACAGGAATTTCCCGGAAAGGTCAAGCGCAAAAAGATAACTGACCGTATCTGTTTCCCCATTGATGAAGATGTTTGTTTTTGTGATCACCGGGCTGCCGTAACCGTTCCCCAGGCTGTCGAATGCCCATAACAGCTCCGGGCCCGTGGCTGGCCATGTTTTCAGCAACCCGGTTTCATTGTAAACACCGTCGCGATTGAAGCCACGCCACTGAAGGATTTCCTGACCGGAACCAATGCCAGGTATCAGCAGCGCGAAGGCTGCAAAAATGCTGAAGAGAATATGTTTCATAGCTTTCAATTTCCATTGATAGTTCAAAAATATATCATCAGGGAGGATTGTAAAATAATTATCGGTGTCCCCCTTTCATTTCTTGATGAACGGGCCGAATGAAGGCCGTTGCGCGGTTTGATAACCGTTATCCTGTAACCGTAACCATGTTTTATGACAGGAGAGTTTAACGCTTCATACCTAAAATTCTGATCAGATCGGTTTTCCCGGTTTCAGGAAAAATGGCTTATCTCTCTCTTTCTTCCAAGGAATGCAAGGAAAACCATGATCAATGAAGCCGCTGCCTCGAAACCGGTTATTCCAAGTTCCCTGGAACCTGGCACCGATCCTGTAAAATCAACCAAAGGCGTTGAATTTATGCTGCAGTAAACCATAATTGTGAATACCACCTCGAAAAGCTTGCTGCCACCGGTCATGATCCCGGAAAAAACTGCAAATGCCGTAATGAAAAACGCACCAATGGTCATGACATATACTGCATAAGGGTTCCCGGTTAAGAGCTCCCGTACCATCAGGGGCAACGCCAATGCAACCATTACTAAAAACGCTGAGGCTAAAGTTGCAGGCAGTTGCCTGCGCAAGGGGAATGCCGAAGAAAAAACATACTCGTTGCAATGGTTGGGAAGCAGCCTGTAATTTATATTCGTCAGGGTGAAAACAAAAAGGGTTTTTGTGTATTTTTACACTCTAAGGATGTATCATATAACACAAAACAATTGTTTCAACCATGAAATTCTGAATTCAAAGCAGCGATATGTGGAATTTAAAAAAGTTGGCGAGCAACTATGTATATCTGGAATGCCGCACAACTGCTTTAACTTTAAGATATGATCAGGCATCAGGTATTTAGACTGTTCGGAATTTTGATCTGGATTTCATTGGCAGGTTCCTTGCATGCGCAACGGTTTGGCCTGCCGGGAATTTATAATTTCAGCCGTTCAGAATACAAAGGGGGTACCCAGAATTGGGCTGTTGAACAATCCTCCAATGGCATGATGTACTTTGGAAATAATAACGGTTTGGTTGAATATGACGGCGCCCACTGGACAGTTTACAAAGATCTTGAATTGGTGGTGCGGTCACTTTGTGCCGATGACAAGCGTATGTATGTCGGGGCATTTAACAATTTTGGGTATTATGAGGAAAACACGAATGGGACACTTGCATACCATTCCCTGTTGCCATTGCTCAAGAATCGAATCTCTGACTTTGACGAAATCTGGCGGATTCATAAAACCGGTTTTGGTGTTGTTTTCCAGTCGTTTAAAGCTATATTTATTTACAACCAGGGAAAAATTGACATCGTTTATCCACGATCAAAGTTTCACTTTTCCTACTATGTAAATGGAATTTTATGGGTGTGCGATGAGATCCAGGGGTTAATGCAATATCGGGATGGTAAAGTGCGGAACATTCCCGGTGGTTCTATGTTTGCAGGGATCCCCATATGGACGATACTGCCATTAAGCGATGACCAGGTAATCGTTGGTACGGCAAAAAACGGAATGTTCAGGTATGATGGAAGCAAATTTACTGCGTGGAACAATCCGGTCAATGAAATGCTAAAAAAGTACCAGATTTTTTCAGGCGCACTCATCGATAAAAAATATTTTGCGTTTGGAACCATTCAGAACGGGCTGATCATTTCGGATTCCACCGGACAGGTTGTATTTGAATTAAATAAAGAACGCGGACTTTCAAACAATACGGTGCTGAGCATCAGGAATGACCAGGAAGGCAATATATGGCTGGGGCTGGACAACGGTATCTCGGTCGTGCATCTTAATTCACCCATCACTTTTTTTCAAAACTATTTTAATATAGGTTCCGGATATGCCTCCGCCTTATTTGGTGGAAACCTCTACCTGGGAACCAACCAGGGCCTTTTTTATATTCAATGGAAAGATTTTATCAACCCGCTTAAGAAAAAGGAGGATTTCCATTTGATTGAAGGTACCGAGGGGCAGGTTTGGTGCCTGACAATTATCGACAATACGCTCCTGTGCGGACACAATGCGGGCGTTTTCCAGGTTCTGAATAAAACAGCCGTTAAAGTGTTGTCTGTTCCAGGTGGATGGAATATTATCAGGCTTGACGGGGAAAAAAACCTTCTCCTGGTTGGCACGTACGCCGGTTTAACTGTATTGGAAAGGAAAGGCCCGCTATGGACCTTCAGGAATAACCTGGCCGGCTATGACCAGTCATCGCATTACCTTGAACAGGGTTCCAAAGGGTTTGTCTGGATCAGCCATGGGTATAAGGGGCTGTTTCGGGTAAAGCCGGATGCTGACTTCCGGCGGGTAAGCGAGATCAGGTTTTATGACAGCAAAAAAGGATTGCCTTCAGATCATGGCAACACACTTTTCAAGCTGAAATCGGGAATAGCCGTTGGAACGCGTAATGGTATATTCAGATATAATGAAACTGCCGACATGTTTGAACCTGATATGCAGTTTAACCAGTTTTTTCCAGGAATAAAGCATATTGAGTATTTGGCCCAGGACAGCAGCAATAATATATGGTATTATAATGACCAGCAACCAGGGGTTTTGCGTTTCCAGGAAGATGGCACCTATACAAATATTACCGCTCCGTTTGCCGGGCTTTCGGGGATGATCATTCCTGCCTTTGGACATATTAATGCACTTGCCCCCGGCAGTACCCTTATTGGACTTGAAGGTGGCTTTGCACATTATGTTTCCGGGCAACAGAAGCAGTTCAGTTTTTTACCTGTATTGTATATCAGTAAATTACAATCAGGTGATACATCAGAGGGGACATACCGGTATAACAGCTCCTGTCTTCACCAGGAGGTGGTGCCCAGGTTCAGGTATAACCATAACACCATAACCCTGACTTTTGCAGCAAACCAATTTGCCGGACAGGCAGTCTCCTTTCAGTTCCGGCTGGATGGGTATAATGAAGATTGGTCAGCCTTTTCGCCAAGGAATTCTAAAGAATATACCAACCTGCCGGTCGGAGAATATACGTTTCAAATAAAAGGCCTGACTGCTCAGGGAAAAACAACACCCATTCTCAACTATAAGTTTGTAATTCTCTCTCCCTGGTACAGGACTGTTTATGCATGGATCGCTTATTTATTAATTTTCCTTTTCCTGCTTTACATTGGGTACAGGTTCCTCCGGGAAAGCATGGAGAAATCACTCATTAAGGAGAAAGAGAAACAGAAAGAGCTTTACCGGCAACGGGAGCAGAAATTGAAAGAGGAAGCTCTCGTAACAGAGAAGGAAGTTGTCAGTCTCAGAAATGAAAAGCTGAACCTTGAAATGATTCATAAGGAAAAAGAACTTGCCAACTCTTCCATGCTGATTATTCAAAAGAATGAAATCCTGCACAAATTGAAAAACGAACTTAACAAGATAAAGAATGCACTCCCTGATGAACAATTAAAAAATGATCTTAATGCCACCATTAAACGGATTGGAAAAGAAATTGACAATGAAAAACAATGGCAGGTATTCAATATGCATGTGGAACAGGTACACGAAGAACTTTTCAAAAAACTGAAAACACATTATCCCGACCTTACTCCCCGGGAGCTCAGCCTTTGCGCCTACCTCAGGATGAATATCTCCAGTAAGGAAATCGCAAATCTCATGAATATAAGTGCCCGTGGTGTTGAAATCAGCCGTTACCGGATACGAAAAAAACTCAGGCTGGACCGTGAGGCTAACCTGGCAGAATTCATGATAAACCTTTAAAAAAGCATTCTACCGGATGTTTGCCTGGATATGGCCTCCCCTGCCATCATTCCACCTGGATTTTATTACCTGCGATCGAATATTCAATTTCGGACATATCCTGAATTTTATCCCGCTTCCCCTTTTCCCATGGAACAAAAGATGAAATCCATGCATTCAACAGAAGGTACTGACTCCTGACTAAAGACATTTACTCATAATAATCAGCAACATACGACATCCTTGATGTAATATTGATGTAATAGTCTGCAAGGAGTTGTTGCATATTTGATGCAACTGTATATTTTTAATCGATGGAATAGTAAGCTATGTTTGCTTTGTCAAATCATACCATTAATCTTCTTAAACAAACCAAAAATTATGAAAAAACAATTACTATTTGCATCTCTGAGCATGTTTATTTCGGCGTTTTGCTTTGGACAAGCATTGAATTTGCCCGTAACTTTTGAAAACACTACACCGAACTATTATGCTTTGACGGATTTCGGTGGCACTGCTTCTGAAATCATTGTTGATCCAACAAACTCAGCTAATCATGTAGCTAAAACAATTAAAACTGCAACAGCCGAAACCTGGGCGGGAACCACCGTCGGGGGTACGGTTGGTTTTGCCACCCCGGTTCCTTTTGCCCCCGGGTCAACTCTCATGAGAGTACGGGTTTGGTCACCAACTTCCGGAACTCCTATCCGGCTTAAAGTTGAAGCTGCAAACGATCCGACCATCAGTGTCGAAACTGAAGCCGTCACGACTGTTGCTTCAGCATGGGACACTTTGATTTTCAACTTCAGCAACCAGGCTGCCGGAACTGCTCCGATTAACTTTGCCAATTCCTACAATAAAGCATCCATCTTTTTCAATTTCGGAACAACAGGGGCCATTGCCGGCGAGAAAACATACTATTGGGATGATATGGAATTTTACGTGGGCCCCCCCCCCCCAGCCGTTAATCTGCCGGTTACATTCGAAAATGCAACCCTGAATTACGGGTTGACCGATTTTGGGGGCACTGTGTCAGAAATTACCATTGATCCTGCCAACCCGACTAATCATGTGGCTAAAACCATCAAAACCGCAACTGCCGAAACCTGGGCGGGAACCACCGTTGGTGGTACGGCTGGTTTTGCCAATCCGGTTCCATTTGCAGCAGGATCAACTAAAATGAGTGTGAGAGTTTGGTCACCAACTTCCGGAACTCCTGTCCGGCTTAAAGTTGAAGCTTCAAACGATCCAACCATCAGTGTTGAAACCGAAGCAAACACCACATTAGCCTCAGCCTGGCAAATATTGGTTTTTGACTTTAGCAACCAGGCCCCGGGAACCGCCCCGTTGAACCTTGCCAAATCATACAACAAGGCATCCATCTTTTTCAATTTCGGAACAACAGGGGCAATTGCCGGCGAGAAAACATACTACTGGGACGATATGTATTTTGGGGTTTATACCGATGTAAACAACCTGAATGCACTTAATAACAATGTGTCAGTATATCCCAACCCTGCCGAAAACAACCTGTACATCAGATCAAATACAACCTTAAGCAAAGTTGCTGTTTACAATGTTTTAGGTGCCCGGGTAAAAGAATATGGGAATGTAGCACAGAGTGTCAATGTAAGCGACCTTGCAACAGGTGTGTACAATATAAAGATAACAGACACAAATGGCAAAACATTTACTTCCATGTTTATGAAGAAGTAAGTATCATCCCGGCTATTAATAGCAGGTCCCTCAGTCTATTCATCCCTTCTGTCAGATTAGGGAGGGGATGAATAGATTTTGTTGATTCTTTTCCCGTATCCGCGGGTTCCAATCTGTGGGTTTTATTTTCTGAACTTTTTGCCCGATAAGATGAGGTGAAAATTCTAATTCATAATTGTTCCTTCTCGAATTTGGTTGCTTGAAGATGCTGTTTACTTCTATGATTTGGGGCTGTAGTACTGCCGGGCTCAAAAGTTAATCGTAAATGCATGAAATTTATGATTTTACTACACACAATGGTATGAATGAAAAATCAATCTATTTAGGAAACGCTCAGATTAAGTGCCACAGTGCAAAGGTTGAGGGGCGGTTTGAGGAAATTGAAAACGAAACATTTTACAAAATCAGCAACTGCAACCAGATGCCTGATTTCTTTATGACCATTGTGAGTGATTCCGATCACTGGATGTTCATTTCGAGCAACGGCTCGCTTTCAGCAGGAAGGAAAGACCGTAATAACGCTTTGTTTCCTTATTATACTGTTGATAAAATTCATGATAGCAGGGGCATTACCGGAAGTAAAACATACCTGCTGGTAGGCAGGGATGAGAAAACCTATTTATGGGAACCTTTTTCAACCGGGTCGGAGAAAATTTATACAATCGAAAGAAATCTCTATAAAAGCATTTACGGCAATAAAATCATTTTCGAAGAGATTAATGTTGACCTGGGTGTGGGATTTCGATACGGCTGGTACAACAGCGAAAAATTTGGGTTCGTAAAGAAGTCGGTTATCAGCAATCACAACAGTGGCTTGGTTACGGTTGACATTCTCGACGGGATTAAGAACATTTTACCCAATGGTGTTGATTTCGATTTCCAGAACGCATTCAGTTCTTTGCTCGATGCCTATAAGAAATGTGAATTGATTGAAGATGCCAAACTTGGCCTGTATATGCTAAGTTCTATTCCGGTTGACCGCGCCGAGCCAAGCGAATCGCTTAAAGCAACAACCGTTTGGTCAGTCGGATTAAATCAGGATGCAAAGGTTCTTATTTCCAACCGCCAGGTTGAGAACTTCAAAAAAGGACAGGCTGTTGAAACAGAGACCGATATAAGGGCAACACGAGGGGCTTATTATGTGAGTACAAGCCTTAAACTTGAAAAAGATGCCAGCAGGGATTGGATGATTGTGGCTGAAATTAACCAGGAAAGTGGCGATGTTGCCAACATCGGCAATGCATTAAAAACCAGGAATAACATAAAACAGCTGGTTAACGCTGATATTGAAAAGGGAACATTGAACCTGAAGAAAATTGTTTGCAGCGCTGACGGATTGCAGATGAGCAATGATGAATTAAGTTATGCCCGCCATTTCTCCAACACCCTGTTCAATGTAATGAGGGGCGGAATTTTCAACAACAATTACACACTTGACAAAACAGACTTTATCTTGTTTGCAGGGCAAATAAATAAAGATATATCAGCAAAACATAAGAACTGGCTCGACCAGCTTCCCGAAAAAATCAGCTATATTGAGTTGGTCAGGCTTGCCGAGGGCATTTCAGATTTTGACCTGATCAGGATTTGCTGCGAATATCTGCCTCTCACTTTCAGCCGCAGGCATGGCGATCCGAGCCGCCCATGGAACCAGTTTTCGATTGAAACCAAAAATCCGGATGGTTCCGTAAAATTAAATTACCAGGGAAACTGGCGCGATATTTTTCAGAACTGGGAAGCCCTCAGCCTTTCCTATCCTGAATTTTTGAAAGGAATGATCTGCAAATTTTTAAATGCTACAACAGCCGATGGTTACAATCCATACCGGGTTACCCGGGAAGGCATCGACTGGGAATGCCCCGATCCTCACGATCCATGGGCCTATATTGGCTACTGGGGCGACCACCAGATTATTTACCTGCAGAAATTCCTGGAATTATCCGGTGAATTTCATCCGGGCACCCTGGATGCCTTGTTGAAAAAGGAAATGTTTGTTTATGCAAATATCCCTTACCACATAAAACCATACGCCGGGATTGTAAAAAATCCGAAAGATACCATTGTCTTTGATTTTGATTTAAATGATAAAATTAAGGACCTGGTCCGTAAAACAGGTGCTGACGGTGTTTTGTTGAAAGGCAGGGATAATGAAATATACAGGGTTAATCTTACCGAAAAAATTCTGGTGACCTTGCTTGCCAAGCTAAGCAATTTTATACCCGAAGCAGGCATCTGGCTCAACACCCAACGCCCTGAATGGAACGATGCAAACAATGCCCTGGTTGGTAACGGAGCTTCAATGGTTACACTCTGTTACTTGAGGCGGTTCCTGAAATTATGGTCCGAACGGTTTAACGAATCCACTGATCTGGAAATCAGTATTTCAGAAGAAGTAAAAACCCTGTTCGACAGAATATTTACTCTTTTTGCTGATAACGCAGCCTTGGTCGAAACGGGATTTTCGAATTCCGCCAGGCGTCATTTTGCAGATAGTCTTGGCGAAGCCGGAAGCGATTACAGAAACACCATATACGAAAAATCTTTCTCAGGCCGCAAGATAGCGGTCCAGGTAAAAAGTTTATCTGAATTCACCCGACTCGCACTGGGATATATGGATCAGTCCATAAGAGTCAATAAACGGGAGGATGGGCTGTATCATGCCTATAACCTGATTTCATTCTCCGAACAAAGTGTTTCAATCCGTCATTTGTACGAAATGCTCGAAGGGCAGGTAGCTGTTCTGAGTTCAGGGTACTTGTCGGTTGAGGAAAGCCTCGGTGTTCTTATCTCGCTGAAATGTAGTAGTTTATTTCGTCGCGACCAATATAGTTACTTGCTTTATCCCGACAGGCAATTGCCTCTCTTCAGCCAGAAAAACAACATACCCGGCAGTAAGGTTAAGGAATCAAAACTTTTGAGCAAACTAATTGCCGACTCCGATTCATCCATATTAAGTAAAGATGATCTGGGTAATTTCCACTTTAATGGAACATTTCGCAATGCAGCCGTTTTGGA
This sequence comes from uncultured Bacteroidales bacterium, assembly GCA_903828645.1. GTDB lineage: Bacteria > Bacteroidota > Bacteroidia > Bacteroidales > FEN-979 > CAIVAT01. The sequence goes on along the minus strand of CAIKNA010000016.1, from coordinate 13,263 downwards.
AGAAGCCCTAAACCATCTTGATCCTGCCAAATATGCCCTTCTTCTCGACGAAGAAAAAGATAAGATTTTAGCAATTTTCGAAACGCTTTTCGATCATCAGTCGTTTACCGGCAGGTCGGGTACATTTTATGGGTATGAGGGATTGGGAAGCATTTACTGGCATATGGTTTCAAAACTATTGCTTGCAGCCCAGGAATGCTATTTTAAAGGCGTTTATGAACAGGCCGACCCGGTTGTAGTTGGAAAAATTAAAGATCACTATTTCGAAATCAAAGCTGGAATTGGGTTGAATAAATCTCCTGATTTATACGGGGCTTTTCCAACGGACCCCTATTCACACACACCCGCAAATGCAGGTGCGCAACAGCCCGGGATGACCGGACAGGTGAAAGAAGACTTCCTTTCACGCATGAGAGAATTAGGTATTCATATACAGGATGGAGAAATTGTATTCCAGTTCTCCCTGCTCGATCCCAATGAGTTATTGAATCAGGAAAGTATTTTCGAATATTTTAACCTCCGGGGAGAGCGGCAGCAAATAATCCTTAAACAGGGACAACTGGGATTTACTTTCTGTCAGGTTCCGATTGTTTACAGCACTTCGCTCGAAGATAAATTGGCAATCACATCCGTTGGTGGAAACCAGATATTGATAACAGGTCATACCCTGGGAAAAGAGATGAGTTCCAAAATATTTCAGCGTACAGGTGAACTGATTCAGATTGAAGTTTCATTCAGGAATTTAGTCAACTAAATATTTTTCACTGCATTTTAAATTAGAGAGAAAATCAATATGTCATTTAGAAGTGAGTACATACTCTCGTTGGCCGGCCAGGACTTCACGAATAAATCAACAGCAGATCTGCGATCCATCTTTACCACGGTGCTTAAAAAAGGCATGCATGGTATATGCTTCAGCCCCTATCTTGAAGGCCAGGAGCCAGGTTCTCTCATTACCGAGGAGCAAATCCGCAACAAAATCGAAATCATCAGGCCCTATGCCAAATGGATCAGGACTTTTTCGTGTACCGATGGAAATGAAATGATTCCACGCATTGCAAAAGAATTTGGTTTAAAAACAATGGTCGGAGCCTGGCTGGGAGAAAATGAGGTAATAAATGAAGCAGAGATAGCCAATGTTATCAAGGTTGCCAAAGATGGTTATGCCGATTTGGTTGCTGTGGGTAATGAAGTTCTGTATCGTGAAGATTTGACGGAGGAGGAATTGTTAAAATATATCCGGCACGTTAAGGATGAATTACCCGGAATTCCTGTTGGTTATGTTGATGCATATTATGAATTCTGCAACCGGCCTGCGATAACAGAGGCTTGCGATATCATTTTCGCAAACTGCTATCCCTTCTGGGAAGGCTGTCACACCGACTATTCGCTGCTCTACATGAAAGACATGTATCATCGCGCATTGAATGCGGGAAACAGCAAAAAAGTGATCATAACCGAAACCGGCTGGCCAAACCGGGGAACCTCTTTTGAAGATTCCGAACCATCCTTCAACAATGCAATCCGCTACTTTATCAACGCCCAGATATGGAGTAAAGAATCTGATATTGAGATGTTCTATTTTTCCTCTTTCGACGAAACATGGAAAATGGGTGGTGAAGGCGATGTTGGAGCATTCTGGGGACTTTGGGATAAAGACGGAAAATTGAAATACTAAAAATATCGGATACCGGATGAATCTGTTTCAAACATTGGGTATGGCACCCGGAAAAGCAATCTGCTATTCGGGATACAGGGTAGGGCAAAGTCCTGGATCCGGAATATTCCCTGCCTATGAGGAAATAAAGGAAGACCTTCTGATCCTTCAACATCAATGGTCCTACCTGCGTTTGTATGATAGCGGGTTACATGCCGAAATGGTTTTAAAGGTAATCGATAAAGAGAATCTGAAATTCAAAGTGATGCTTGGGGCTTATATTGGTGCGGAGTTAAACAATTTTGGTTGTCCCTGGGGCACAATTTTCAGCGAGGAGGAACTTGAAAAAAACACGAGGGACAACCTTGTCCAGGTTGAAAAACTGATTCGGCTTGCCAACCGTTATCCGGATATTATTTTTTCCCTGTCAGCCGGAAATGAAGCAACTGTAGACTGGACCGATCATTTTGTACCGGTAGACAAAGTAATCAGTTATGTGAGGATGATAAAAAAAGAAGCCAGACAGCCGGTTACCTTTTGCGAGAATTATCTCCCCTGGCACGACAAACTAAAGTACCTGGCAGAAGAAGTTGATTTTATTTCCATTCACTCGTACCCGGTTTGGGAGTACAAACACATTCACGAGGCCATGGAATGCACTAAACAGAACTATCAGGGCATTGCCGACAGGTATCCCGGGAAGCCCGTTATAATTACCGAGGCAGGCTGGGCGACCAATTCAAATGGAAGGGGTATTAATCCCGAAAATGTCAGCCAGGAATTTCAGGCAATCTATTATAACGACCTTGTTGAATGGAGCGAAAAAGAAGGTGTTATGACATTTTTCTTCGAAGCATTCGATGAACCATGGAAAGGTTCGCCCGAAGCCCTTGAACCCGAAAAACACTGGGGCCTCTTTACAGTCGATCGTAAACCTAAAACAGTAATGAGCCACTGTTATCCCGGGATAATCTGATTCCCATTATTGAATACTATTCATAAAAACCAAATGAGATGACTGCCTGATTCATTAGAATACTAACCTTTACAAAACCAGTCTATGGAACATTACAAAACATTGCCGAAAGATGTTGTACCGTTCAGGCAAAAAATTGCTTTCGGCTCAGGCCATTTAACCAATCAATTATTTCCCGCCGCACTGGGGGTTTTTATGATTGTTTTAGTATTGTCATTAAAAATGAATCCTGTTTTGGCCGGATTACTGGCTGCTATCCCACGGCTGATTGATGCGGTAATGGACCCGGTAATGGGATTTATTTCGGATAACACTGTCTCCAGATGGGGACGACGGAAGCCCTATATCTTTATTGGTGCTATTATTACAGGAATAGTATTTATGGTAATGTGGCAGTTATATCCCGAAAATGGTCAAACCTATAATTTTTTCTACTTTCTGATAATGTCGTTCTTTTTCTACGTTGGCTATACTATTTTCGCCGCACCACTCATTGGATTGGGATATGAAATGACTCCCGACTATAACGAAAGAACACGGTTGATGGCAATTTCTCAATTTATGGGACAATTTGCATGGATGATTGCTCCCTGGTTCTGGTTTATCATTTATAATCAAAATGTCTATCCAAGTGCCCCGGAGGGGGCTCGCAACCTTTCCCTTTGGGTTGGAGCCATTTGCCTGATATTGGGAATTATGCCGGCACTGTTTTGCAAAGAAATTGATCAGACACATTTAACAAACAGAGCCAAACTTTCTGCTAAAGAGTTTGTTAATAATATGAAAGCTCTTTTTAAAAGCATGAAGCAGATAATAACAAACAGATCTTTCTTAAGATTGTGTGGAGCAACATTTTTGATATTTAACGGATTCCAGATTATAGCCCAGTTTGCATTTTTTATCATAATTTTTTATTTGTTCTCAGGCGACACCAATGCGGCGGGGCAATGGCCCGCTTGGTTTGGCACATTGAGTGCTGTTGCAACAGCATTTATGGTAATTCCTGTCATTACCTTCATTTCAACAAAAACAGGTAAAAAAAATGCTTTTATAATTTCTACGGTAATATCCATAGTTGGATATTCACTAAAATGGTGGGCATTTCATCCTGGTAATCCGTGGCTGATGTTTTTACCACTTCCTTTAATTTCCTTCGGAATAGGCGGGCTGTTTACATTAATGATGTCAATGACGGCTGATGTATGCGATTTGGATGAATTAAATAACGGAATGCCAAGAAAAGAAGGGACATTTGGTGCTGTCTATTGGTGGATGGTTAAATTGGGAACTGCAATTGCTCTACTTACCAGCGGCGTAGTATTAAACCTGGTTGGATTTGATCAGAATATAAAGGTCCAAACGGTTGAAACCATTACTAAACTTAGAATTGCGGATATTCTTATTCCATCAATAACAGGCCTTTTAGCAATTTTGATCATGTGGAATTATGATATCACCGAAAAAAAAGCAAATGAAATCCGGAAAATGTTAGTTGATCGAAGAGGTGAATTATAGTCGAGGGAACAATCTCCTGAAAATCCTGCATGTAACAAGTAAATGGAACTCTTTAAGATGATATACGGTATCTATTAACCCTTAAACAATAATGACATGAAAAAAGTTTATTTGACATTTGCTCTTTTCTTATTTATAACAACTGTTATTTTGGCGCAGGCAGACAAAGTATCGGTTGTTAATAACAATGAAGGAGTTAAACTATTAGTCAATGGTAACAATGTTATGATTAATGGCATGAATTGGGATTACTTTCCAATTGGTACCAATTATACCTATAGTTTGTGGAAGCAATCGGATGATTTTATTAAAACTGCACTGGATATGGAAATGCCCCTGTTAAAAAACATGGGGGTAAATGCCATTCGCGTATATACCGGCATTCAGCCAAAGTGGATTAAGTACATCTATGAGAAATATGGCATTTACACAATGATAAATCATTCTTTCGGGAGATACGGCTTGACATTAAAGGGCAAATGGGCTCCGAATACTGATTATTCTGACCCTGGTGTACGCGACTTGCTTCTGAAAGAAGTGACTAAAATGACAGAAGATTATAAAAACACGCCCGGTTTGATTGTATATTTACTAGGCAATGAAAACAATTACGGATTGTTCTGGCGGGGAGCCGAAACGGAAAATATTCCTGTAGAACAAAGAAAATCCACAATTGATGCCAAGGCAATGTATAAGCTCTTTGACGAAGCAACTTTGGCTATGAAAACCATCGATAATTCTCATCCGGTAGCAATATGTAATGGAGATTTACTTTTCCTTGATATTATTGCCGCAGAATGTAAAAATATCGATATTCTTGGTTGTAATATGTATCGCGGTGTCTCTTTTACTGACGCATTTCAAAAAACAAAAGAAGTATTGAAAAAACCAATCATGTTTACCGAGTTTGGTGCCGATGCTTTTAATGCCCTTAGCAATGAAGAAGATCAGCAATCGCAGGCATATTATATGACAAACAACTGGAAAGAAATTTATGAAAATGCAGCGGGTTTAGGGAAAGCGGGAAATTGTATCGGCGGATTTACTTTTATGTTCAGCGATGGCTGGTGGAAATATAAACAAACTGAAAACCTGGACATTCATGATACTCATGCTTCCTGGGCTAATGGCGGTTACCTTAACGATTATAAGGCAGGAGAGAATAATATGAATGAGGAGTGGTTCGGTGTTTGTGCAAAAGGCCAGACAGATGAAAGGGGACATTATCAGTTATATCCTCGTGCTGCTTATTATGCATTGCAACAAGCTCATAAACTGAATCCCTATGCAAAAAATGTGACAGCCGATTCGATAAATAAGTATTTTTTAAATATCCAGGTAATAAATGATGTTTTAAAGGCCAGGGGGGATAAAGCTTCTTTGAATGGTGAAACAACACAAAAGATTCGCATTAGTGGCATAAGGGCAGAAATAACCACCTTTAGCACTGGCGGCGACAAGATCACAACCCCGCCGCAAAAAGATTCTAAGGCATTGACTCCGACTTATCCGAGTTTTCTGGGATTCGACCATATGGAGTCCTTTTTTATTGGCGTTGAAGCGAAACCTACCGAAAATATAAAAGCAAATGTTTCAATCAATATTCTCGGACATGTAGCTGAAAATCCAATTGATGAAATCTTTTATGAAAATCATGGCCGCACTCAGACGGTAGAAACTAATCAGGGCCCCTATGCGATACCCTCAATTAACCGGGTACAAGTATATAATTTTGATTTTACCTGGACCAACAAGTGGTTTAATCTTACAAGTTTTTATCGTACAGGACATTATCACTGGGGATATGAAGGTGACTTTTTCGGATTATATCCGGAAGCAAATTATGGAACAAACATTGATATTTATAATGGCGACGCACCCCTGGGTTTTGAATTCGAGGGTAAAAAAGCATTGGAGGGTTTAAAAGTTGCTTTTGGTCCTGAGCTTTGGTGGGGCGCTAATCCGGCAGTGTTGGTCAAATACAGCCGAAAACTGGGAATCGTTACATTGACCGGAATGTATCATGAAGATTTAGCCCAAAATACCGCAGCGCAAAGTTCCTTTGCCATCCCCACTCCGCAAAACCGCAGAGCTTCCCTTGACGTAAAAACAACTATTGGAAAAGTTGTTCTCGATCTGGGTGGTTTATGGTCAGGTCAGCCGAGAAACGGCTCGACTTTTCAGTTAGTTGACGGCATTCCCGGAGATTACATCGTATACCAGGACAAAATAACATCGATGGACAACTGGGGGGGAAAAGCCAAAATATCCTTTTCGTCCGGACCGGTTAACTTTTATACGCAGGGAGCGGTGATGGGACTGGTTGCCATGGGTGGAGCAGATTATACGAAAACTTTTACCGGATGGCATCTCAAAGATTGCGGAAGCGGAAACCAATATAACTTTTTAATGGGCCTCGCCTATACTATAGGTAAATTTCAGATAGCTCCGAATTTCTTATGGCAAAAACCCATTGTCGGACCAATATCAAAAGATGTTCCGGCTCCCGGAAGGCCAAGAAACATACTTGATGACCCCTTTGCTGTCAGGCAAAACAGGGAAACGACGGCTGGCGAGCTTTTAATTGCATACGATCCTACCCCCGGCACCTGGATGTGGGCGTGGGATAATGATGAGATGGAAGATGCGCCGTTTGCAATCAGTGGTGATTTTGTATATCGTCATCTGCCTACCACCCAGGATGCTGCAATAGGTATAATGGCAAACGGACGTACAATTTTTGCATTCCCCGGTGCACCTCCCGCACATGATTTATGGGAGGTCAGTTCACGGATTGTGTCAAAAGTCACTCACGACTTTGGATTCATTGTAAATCTTTATGGCGGTACGGGCCAGGCAAATGGAAGTGACGGAAGATTAATCAGTCGTTTAGGTGCAGATATAAGACTTGTTTACAAAAACCTTAAGCTAATTTCAGCTGTTAAAGTGAATGACTGGGGACCCTACGATTATCATCGCGATTTCAACTTAACCTACCCGCTCCAGCTAATGGCGGATTTATCATACGCTGTAGCACAGCGCAAATGGTTTATTCTGCCTGAAACCCGAGTGGGAATAAGGGGTACATGGCGGGCTCTTGACCAATATTCTCCGCGATATTGCCCTACAACGATATTGACCAGTTCAGGTACCTGGGTGGCTGACCCTACTGCAGTCGGATATGGAAATGGCGATGAATGGGAAATCAGATTTTACCTTCACTTTAATTTTGGCAAATAATCAAAAAAATTGATAAAGATGAAAAAGTTAAAATCAATTTGTTCAATCGCTGCCCTGGTAACAATTCTGTTAATGGCAGTGAGCTGTGAAAAAAAACTTGATGGATTAAAATTGGCAACCTACCCGACGACTGCCGATGTTTTCATCGATGGATTCAGTACCGGCTTGTATTATGCAGCCTATGGAACCTCAAAAGTAACGGCTTTTAATGTGGATTACAGTGTGAAATATTCAGGAACGTGTTCCATGAAGTTTGAAGTTCCAGATGCAGGAGACCCGAATGGTTCATATGCAGGTGGCGTTTTTGGAGCAAACCCGGCCCGTGACCTGTCAGGATATAACGTGCTTACTTTTTGGGCAAAAGCATCTCAGCCGGCAACAATTGTACTTGTAGGCTTCGGTAACGACATGGGAACATCAAAATACCAGGTATCTCTCGCCAATTTACAGGTTAACTCGAATTGGGTGGAATATTACATCCCCATACCCGATCCGTCTTTGCTCACACAGGAAAACGGTATGTTTTATTACGCGGCAGCACCTCAGAATGGAAGAGGTTATACATTCTGGATTGATGAACTTAAATTTGAAAAACTGGGAACAATAGCGCATGCAAATTTTGGTATTTTCAACGGCCATGATTCAATCGTTGACAATGTTGAAACCGGTGAAGAATTTCAAATATCAGATTTTTATGATACCTTCAACCTCCCTACAGGTGTCGATCAAAAATCCAATCTGTCTGCTTCGTATTTCACATTTACATCTTCCAATCCTTCTGTAGCTACGGTAAACGACTTAGGATTGGTCAGGGTGGCGGATACCGGTTCGGCTGTAATTACCGCTAAAGTGGCTGGTACCGGTGCAAAAGGCTCGTTGACAATCAGCGTAACAGGCCTGAAAATTGCCCCTACCCAGCCGGCACCGGTTCCTACGATTGCCGGTAACAAGGTAATCTCATTATTCAGCAACGCCTATACCAATGTCAAAGTGGATAGCTGGAATACTCACTGGCAATTCTCAACAGCAGAAAATCAGAATATTCAGATAAATGGGGATGATGTAATCCGTTACAAGAAACTTAACTTTGTGGGGATAGAGTTTTCATCGCAACCGGTCGATGCCAGTGCCATGGCTACTTTCCATATTGATCTGTGGACACCTGATACTACCGCTAATAAAACATTTAAAGTTAAATTAATTGATTTCGGGCCAGATGGAGTGTATGGTGGTGGTGATGATTCCAATTCTGAAATTTCCATTGGAAGTCCTCCCTTGTCTACCCAGAACTGGATCAGCCTGAACATCCCTTTGTCGAGCTTTTCGGGATTATCAAGCAAATCTCACCTGGCTCAACTGGTTCTTTCAGGCGATTTGCCGGATGTTTACATAGACAATGTATATTTCTTTAATGATGGAAGCACGTCGCCTGAACCAACAACGGCGGCCCCTGTTCCCACTTTCAACGCGGCAAATGTTCTCTCGGTATTCAGCGATTCATACACCAATGTAGCCGGAACGAATTTAAATCCTAATTGGGGGCAAACCACGGTTTTTTCGCAGGTTCCCATCGCCGGGAACAATACCCTTAAATATAAGGGCTTGAATTACCAGGGAATTCAGCTTGGCAGCAGTCAGAATGTTTCCGCCATGAGTTTTTTGCATCTGGATTACTGGTCGGCCAGTTCATTTTCACTGAACGTTTTCCTGATCAGCACCGGCCCGGTTGAAAAATCATATGTTTTGCCTGTTCCCACATCAGGATGGGCAGGCGTGGACATTCCCTTGTCTTCTTTTTCACCTGTGAATTTAGCAGATGTTATCCAGTTTAAATTTGTGGGTAATGGAGATGTTTATATTGACAATATCTTTTTCCACAAATAGATTCTAAAACGATCACGGTCATTTATAAAAAAAAAGTCATGGAAAAAAACAGCAAAATATTTGTTTCAGCGGCCATATGTTCACTTTTGTTTATTACCCTGTTCGGATGTAAAAAAGAGAGCGGTCAAAAAATTGAACAAAGAAACTGGCAACTGGTCTGGAGTGATGAATTCAACGGTTCAGCAGGAATGTCGCCCGATTCGACGAAATGGAAATTTGATATCGGAAACGGCGGTTGGGGAAATGAGGAATTGGAAACCTACACAAAAGACACTTCCAATGCATCCACCGACGGCAACGGTAATTTGGCGATCACGGCAAAGGCCAATTGGGTAACGGATCATTGGGAGAACATTACCTCTGCCCGTATTAAAACAATAGGATTATTTGAACAATCTTACGGGCGTTTTGAAGCGCGCATTAAGACACCCTGGGGACCGGGCATGTGGCCTGCATTCTGGTTGCTTGGCTCCAATGTTAATAGTGTTGCATGGCCTCAATGCGGAGAAATTGATATCATGGAACTTCGTGGTCAGAAACCAAACATTATAAATGGCACAGTGCATGGTCCCGGATATTCAGGAGGTGCAGGAATTACAAAAAGTTTTGCGTTTGAGAATACCAGGTTTGATGTTGACTTCCATTTGTTTGCTGTTGAATGGGGGAAAGATTACATTGATTTCTTCGTTGATAACACACTATATGAGGAGATTACTCCTGGTAATGTAACCGGAAACTGGGTTTTTGATCATCCTTTCTATATTATTCTGAATGTAGCCGTGGGGGGGAATTATGTAGGTTATCCCACAAGCCAGACTACTTTCCCTCAAAAAATGCTCGTCGATTATGTTAAAGTGTACAAGCAGGCAGATTAATATGTAATACTAGATTAAAACGAAAATGAAGAGATTCAGGATTTTTCTGGCCATTTCTCTGATGCCTTTTATGATGAGTTTCAATGTGAAGCAAAACAAGTTGTTGGTAGAGGTATTTGAAACTTCTGCAAAGGGCAATAAACTCAAAAGAATCACTGAATTTCCTTCCGGAAGTGAAATCGTATCTGTTAAATTGTTACCTGATGCTAAATTTCAGACCATCACCGGGTTTGGCGGGGCGTTTACGGAGGCATCCGCTTATTTGTTAAATAGATTAAGCAGGAAAAACCGTGATTTGATATTGGATTCCTATTTCGGAGATAATGGTGCCAGATACTCCTTAACGCGCACGCATATCAATTCGTGCGACTTTTCATTGGGAAATTATTCCTATGCACCTGTAAAAGGAGACATAGCATTAGAGCATTTTTCAATAGACGAGGACCGGGACGATATCATTCCGATGATCAGGGATGCAATGACTCATTCCAAAGAGGGATTTAAAATTATCGCTTCTCCCTGGACCGCGCCTCCGTGGATGAAAGACAATAACGATTGGCGGGGTGGTAAATTACTGCCCGGATACTACGACACCTGGTCCCTGTTTTTCTCTAAGTATCTTACCGAATATAAAAAAGAGGGGATTGATATCTGGGGATTGACTGTTGAGAATGAACCGCTCGGGTGTGGCAACAACTGGGAAAGTATGATCTTTTCGCCCGGGGAAATGGTGGATTTCGTCAAAAATCATCTCGGTCCCAGACTGGAAGCCGATGGACATGGTGTAAAAGTTCTGGCTTATGACCAGAATCGCGGAGAAGAATTGGAAGAATGGGTAAAAGTGATCTACAAAGACAGTTCGTCATCAAAATATTTCGATGGCTTTGCAGTCCACTGGTATGCAAGTACATTTGATTGGTTTCCCAAATCATTGAACTTTACACATGACATGGCTCCCGGCAGGCATCTTATCCAAACCGAAGCATGTATTGATGCGGAGGTTCCTCATTGGAAGGATGATAAATGGTACTGGTCGGAAGAAGCAACCGATTGGGGATGGGATTGGGCACCTGCTGATCAGAAAAAGCTGCATCCTAAGTATGTTCCCGTTTATCGCTATGCACGGGATATTATCGGTTGTATGAATAACTGGGTAGATGGCTGGGTAGACTGGAACATGGTTTTAGACAGGCAAGATGGTCCCAATTGGGTTAAAAACTGGTGTGTCGCGCCTGTAATCGTCGATCCGGAGAAGGATGAAGTCTACTTTACTCCTTTGTATTATACCCTGGCACATTTTAGTAAATATATCCGGCCCGGCGCCGTACGGATCGGGTTTGAAAACCCCGACCCTTCTTTAATGATAACTGCAGCGCTGAACCCTGACGGATCCATTGCGGTCGTGATGTTAAACATGAATCCTGAATCAAAAAACATTAATCTTTCAATCGCTGATCGTTCGGTTGAAGTGCAGATAAGCGCACAGGCAATACAAACGATCGTTGTTTTGCCTTAAAAAGCGCCAGTTATCTTTTCATTTCAATAAGCTGATTATTCATTCCCGGGATGGATATATCCCATTTCCACTAATGAAAAACAAGAACCTTGAAATTCGAATTGACCTGCCATTGGCAAATGATAACTCAATTTGGTCCCGCGACTAATTAATTTATTACGAAGAAATGACCGCAGTAAAATTATCATTAAAGGAAAAGATCGGTTATAGTTTAGGCGATACCGCTTCTCACTTTGTTTGGGATATGGTTGGATTCTGGCTCCTGTTTTTTTATACCGACGTGTATGGGATTTCAGCTGCTGCTGCAGGAACCATTATGTTGGTTGCCCGTTTCTGGGACATGGCCATCGACCCCGTAATCGGGATAGTTTCTGACAGAACAAATACACGCTGGGGTAAATTTCGTCCCTATATTTTATTCGGGGCCATTCCTTATTCTATCCTGGCTATTCTCACTTTTTCAACCCCAAACTTTGGCGAAGCAGGAAAGATTGCTTATGCAGGAGCGACCTATGTACTTTTAATGACAGCTTATGCAGCCATTAACCTGCCTTATTCGGCGCTCGGGGCTGTAATGACTGACGATACTTACGAAAGGGCAGGATTGAACACTTACCGGTTTATTGCAGGTTTTACCGGGCAATTTGTTGTGACGGGACTGGCCCTGACTTTAGCCGAATTTTTCGGCCATGGCGACAAGGCAAAAGGATTTCAAAATACGGTGTTTTTGTTTGCAGGATTAAGCCTGATCTTCTTCTTTATCACATTTAAAACTACCAGAGAACGCGTTCAGCCGCCAAAACAGCAGGTGAATTCGCTTAAGGAAGATGTCAGAAACCTGTTCAGCAACAAAGCATGGATCATCCTGGCCATGGTAGGCATTATTTCTTTCATCATGTTTGCCATGCAAAATGCGGCCATTGCCTATTATTTCAAGTACTACCTTGGCCGCGAAAATAATGTTCAGCTTTTCAACGTAATTGGAACGGTTGCACTGATTATTGCCCTGCCGTTATCAAAACCACTGGCCAAAAGATTTGGAAATAAAAACGTATTTATAAGCAGTTCACTGATCTCCGGTTTGTTTTTTATCCTGATCTACATTACCGGGAAAAATGATCTGACAACAATTTATGTGTTTAATATAATTGCTAAGATGGCATATGCACCTGCCGTTCCGCTGCTTTGGACCATGATTGCCGATTCGGCCGATTATGGCGAATGGACAACCGGTCGCCGTTCAACGGGATTGTATTTCTCAGCTGCAGTCTTTGCACAGAAAGCCGGTTGGGGAATAGGCGCGGCCATTGCAGGCTGGATTTTAGCCGCTTCCGGTTTTGTACCAAATCTTATCCAGAACAATACTGCCATTACCGGAATAAAATTACTGGTATCGGTAATTCCGGGAATCTTATATATGTCATGCGCATTGTTTATGCTCTTTTACAGGATCGACACTAAAACCACCACCTTGATGAAACAAGAGCTGGATGCGAGAAGAGCTCAACAGGAAATTTAATTCTATGCAGATGAAAAAGTTTTTGCAGTTGTCGTTGATTATCCTTTTGCTTGCAGCCTTTCAAGGGTTGAGCCAGGTGAT
>CAIKNA010000015.1 GCA_903828645.1 uncultured Bacteroidales bacterium | reverse complement strand
GCGGACCGGACGGGACTCGAACCCGCGACCTCCGCCGTGACAGGGCGGCATTCTAACCAACTGAACTACCGATCCTCAATTGTGATGCAAAAGTAACCTATTTTTCGCAAACTGCAAAAATCTTTTTACATTTCTTTCTGAAAAGCCCCATTCACTGTAACTGCATGACATTTAACTCCTTTGATGGCTGCATCCCGCATCCACTGCAGCGTTTTGAACCGGGAATTGGTCGCATCAATGATAATTTGTCCCGGATGATAAATATTAATGGCATCTGCAATCCTTATTCTAGGATTACCGGTAAGGATAAGGAAATCGACATTAAGCCTGGTGCTAAATCCTTTTGGGATTGAAAGGTTGAGCAAGGCAATCCTGCAATTTGAAAACAGGATAAAATTCCCGAAGGCCATCACCGGCATAAAATCTTTCGCCAGCACTGTTGGCCGGTCCCTTGCCTGCAGCCAGAAATCCCTGTGACAGCCTATTCCCTGCGCATGCAGTTCCGCAATCGCTATATCGTGATTCATTTTCCGTGAAATCGCTTCATGCTGATCTCCCCCTCCATACAACAAGATTGCTTTATCCTGGCAACTGAACAGATAAAGCGCTTCACGGTTGACATTGAATATGATTATACGTGATGATCCAAGGCGGTGAACCTTAAAATCAAGCAGACTCAGGTTAAGTAAAATCGCCAGCCCAAGAACGGTGTAAAGAAAAGAGACTCTCCGGTAAGTCAGAAACAGGTATACCGCAACAACAAGGAGGTATAACAGGAGCATCTCCCGGGTCGAAATGAAAATCCCCCTGATGGCAGAATAAGGCAGATGCTCAATGAAGTGAATAATCGAGTTCAGCAACCAAACATGAAAAACCAGGATTTTTGCACTTATTCCTGCGACAACGGGAACATAACCAACCACCAGGACGAGGATTCCAATATAGATAATGAGGCTGGACAGTGGAACGACAAAAATATTGGTCAGCATGAAATAGTTTGGAAACTGGTGGAATGTGTATAAGGTGATTGGCAGCGTGGCAATCTGGGCAGCAACCGAAACCGCAAGGATTGACCAGATTTTATCGGGAAGCCAGGCTGAGGTGACATACAAATCATAGATGGGCTTATATAAGACAATGATGCCGGTAACAGCAAGGTATGAAAGTTGAAAACTGACATCTAAAATCAGAAATGGATCCATCGCAAGAATAAAAATAACTGAAGCGGAAAGGATGTTGTACATATTGGGGGAACGGTTCAGCGATTTCCCAATGATAGGAAGGCTCAGCATTGCTGCCGAACGCAAAACACAGGGAGAGAGACCGGTAACCATCGCATAGAACCAGATAAAAACCAACAGCAGCAAAGCTTTCAGCATGCGGCCCGACTTGTTCCTGTTCAGGAATCCCAATAAAAACTCAAGAAATATATAGATGATGCCAACATGCATGCCGGAAACGGACAGGATGTGCATGGCTCCGGTTGCTGCATAGTCATTGCGCAGCTCTGAATCCAGGTCATCGACATATCCCAGTAAAAGCGCCGCAGTCACGGCAAATTCCCTCCCTTCCACATGGTTGTCACGAAGGATATCCAGCAACCGGTCGCGGACCCGGAATGCCGCTTGGCGGATAAACCCCGAAGGTTTCAGACTGATCAGTTTCCAGCAGTAGGCTTCAGCGAACACACGATGCGAAATACCCTTGTTCTTCAGATAACCTGAGTAATTAAATGCATGAGGATTTGAGTTGTCGGTAATTTGAGAAAATCCGGCATGTAAAAGAAGGTAATCGCCATAATGCAAAGTCGGAATGCCGGGTTTGATTTTCAGATAACCGATTGCGCTGCCGGAGCTTCTTACCCAGCCACCATTGCAGCATCGAAACTTAACCGCCAGGATGGCCTTTATTCCTGCACCATTGTTCGCAGGTGGTTCGTCGATGGTGGCAACATACAAACCCCCGGGATGATATCCAAGAAAATCAGGATCATTTGCAGGTCTGTGGCAACAAGCAATTTCATAACCGGCCGTAAACAAAAAAAAGTTGAAAACAACCCCGGTAACCCATCGCAACCGGTAATGGCCCAGGACTACCGGCAATACCTGCGAAAGCAGCAGCAAGGCTGAAAGAAAAACCGGGAACAAAAAAATCAATTGCCCGGTTGATCCGGCGAATTCTTCAGTGATGATTCCCGCTGTAAAAGGAAAAACCAGTCTCAGCAGCGGGTAAGGCCTCCATGAGTTCATTTTGTATTACCATTGTTCTATCTGCTTAATCGGAATAGAAGCAAAAGGTAATACATCAATCACTCACAAAATTTCAACAAATATTGTCTGGCTTTCTCAGAGCCCAGCGCTGAAGCGGTTTTCCAATCCTCACAGGCTGCATTTTTTTCATCCAGGTAATGCCATGCTACTCCCCTGTTTGCGAGGGCTTCGCCGTCTGACGGGTTGCCCCAAACCACCTGATCGTACACATCAATGGCCAGCTGGTACTTTTTAAGATACATGTAAGCAAGGGCAAGGTTCATCCCGGCATTTACATCTCCAGGGTTGATCGAGTGTGCAATTGAAAAATCCCCGGCAGCATCCTCATATTCCCCGGATGCAGCTTTCGCAGCGCCACGGCTTGAAAAATAATCATACTGGGTGGTATCCAGCTTGATCGCCTCGTTAAAATCCTGAATAGAACCAGGAAAGTCATGCAGGTTGAATCTGCTTAATCCACGGTTATAATAGGCTTCTGAAAAGTCGGGCTTATAGGTGATTGCGCGTGAAAAATCGTTGATCGCCTCCTGGAACAACCCCATATCGAATTTTGCCAGTCCGCTGTTGTGATAAGCATCGTAGTAATCGGCTTTCAGCGAGATGGCTGTGTTGTAATCCCTGATTGCCCCCACGTAATCTTTCAGGTAATCCTTTGCAAGTCCCCGGTTGTAATAAGGCTCGGGATAAGCAGGTTTCAATATGATCACTTTGCTGAAATCACTGATTGCACGGGAATAGTCCTTGAGTTCGCTTCGAACAATTCCACGGTTGTAATAGGGCTCCGCATCATTTGAATCCAGTGAAACCGCTTTGTCGAAGTCCTTGATGGCTTCATTAAAATCACCAAGTTTTGCTTTCAGGATGCCCGAATCGATCAGTTCCTTTTGCGGGGATTTCTGTGCCTGCACTGTAAAAACAACCATCAGGATAAGTGACAGCAGAAAATATTTCTTCAAACGAACCGGTTTTATTGATAAGAAAACCTGTGAGATCAATCTATTTGCAGAATTTCAGGATCAGGTCCCTCGATGCTGCCAATCCATAGGAGTAAGCCAGCTGCCAGTCGGCGCAGGCTCCCTTGTTGTCGCCAAGGGCCTGTTTAACACGGCCGCGGTTATCGTAAGCATCGGCATACTTTTCATGGAGGCTGATCGCTTTATTAAAATCGGCCATGGCTGCTTCCAGTTCCTTGAGCATCATTTTGGCTGCACCCCGGTTGTTGAATGCTGTGGCATTGCCCGGATCAAGTTTCAAAGCCTCATTATAGTCCTGGATGGCACCCTTGAAATCCTGGTTGTAATGCCGCATCATTCCGCGGTTGGTATAGATATCAGGGTATTTCGGGTCCAGTTTGACCACCTCGTTGTAATTCTCCAGCGCACCCTTGTAATCCTGGTTCATGAACGTGATCGCCGCCATATAATTGAAAGCGATCGCATTGGAACGGTCCTGATCAAGAAAAATATCAAGATCCTGTTTCGCCCCCTTATAATCTCCGGTCTCAAAACGGCACAGCCCCCTGATAAAATAGGCCCTGGTATACGACGCCTGCAACTTCAGCGCTTCTGTCTCATCGTTGATGGCTGCACCGTAGTTGGTCAGCATCAGATAGGCGTATCCGCGTTTAACATACGTATTGGGATTTTTTGATATGTCAATCGATTTGGTAAAATCCTGGACGGCTCCTTCATAATCCCCGGCTTTGCCTTTTTTTGAGCCTTCGGTGAAGAAACTCATGGCACGAACCTCATCGGGATTCATTGGCTGTGGAGGGGTGTTTACATTGAACATCTTCTCTTTTGAAAATTTATTTAATGCTTTTTTATTCGGGTCAGTCGTGTCAACTTTCACGGGGTTTATCCGGACGACTTTTTGCTGACTGGCAGGCTTACTTTGCGGAGCTTTCTGGGCATGTCCATTGATAAACAAAATACAACAAACAAACAAAAGCAGAAGAGAATTAAAATGTTTCATAACAGTCGGATTGATTGTAAAATAACTTATTTTCAGGTTAAATATTGTATCATGAGCCGGGCCAGTCTTGCAGAGGCTCCACGACCACCCAATTGCCGTTTTAACTCCGCATAGCCCTTTTTAACCGCATCGCGGGTGGGACCGGTTTCAATAAGGTTGGACAGTGCACTTACCAGGTTTTTTTTAGTTAACTCCTCCTGGATCAACTCCGGTACGATCATTTTTCCCGAAATCAGGTTTACCAGCGAGATGTACTTTACCTGCACTACCTTTCGGGCAATCTGGTACGAGAGAGCATTACCACGGTAACAAACCACCTGCGGCACACCGATCAAGGCAGTTTCAAGCGTTGCTGTTCCGGATGTGACAAGGGCTGCAACCGAATGACTCAGCAAGGCATAGGTTTGGTTCGTTACCATTCTGACACCTGTCCCATTAAGAATAACATCATAAAAATCCTCCTGGATGGAGGGTGCACCTGCAATCACAAACTGAAAGCCTGGAAATGAGGATCGCACCGAGATCATGATCTTCAGCATTTTTTCGATCTCCATCTTGCGGCTCCCGGGAAGCAGGGCTATCAATGGTTTGTCGGGCAGTGAGTTCGATTCAAGAAATTGGTTGCGCGCCGGCACCTTCATATCCTCGTTGATCACATCCAGAAGCGGATGCCCCTGAAAATCGACCTTATAATTGTATTTTGCATAAAATGCCTGTTCAAAAGGAAGGATGACAAACATGTGATCCACCCATTTTTTAATCGATTTCACCCGCGAGGAATGCCAGGCCCAGAGTTGCGGTGAGATATAGTAAAACACGCGAATCCCGTGTTGTCTGGCAAATTTAGCCATGCGGAGATTAAACCCCGGATAATCGACCAGGATCAGTACATCGGGATGGTAAGCCACCAGGTCCTTTTCACAGAACCTGAAGTTCTTCGGGATGGTCGGGAGATGAGAAACAACTTCCAGGAACCCCATAAAAGCCAGGTCACGGTAATGCTTCACCATTTCTCCTCCCTGGTACTCCATCATATCCCCTCCCCAGCATCGAAAAACGGCTTCAGTATCCTGTGATTTTAATTCCCTCATCAGGTTGGAGGCATGAAGGTCGCCGGAAGCTTCGCCGGCAATCAGGTAATAGCGCATTAAAACCTGTTCTTTAATAATTCCAGTGCATGGTTGGATGTCAGGTCAAACTGTACAGGGACTACAGCCACATAATTATGTTCCACTGCCCACTGATCGCTATCCTCGCCATTGCCGATATGCACATATACACCCTTCATCCAGTAGTATTTACGGCCATTGGGGTCTTCCCTCTCATCAAAATCCTCCTGCCATGTTCCTGCTGCCTGCCTGCAAAGTTTTATTCCCCGTATCTTCTCCACCGAAACATCCGGTATGTTTACATTCAGGCACACCCCCCCGGGAAGTCCCTCTTTAATCACATTGCCGGCAATCTGCCTGATAAAACTTTCGGAGGGACCGAAATCAGCATTCAGGCTGTAATTATTCAACGAAAAACCAACGGAAGGAACACCTGCCAGGGCCCCTTCCAGAACGGCAGCCATGGTGCCCGAATAGATTATATTGATGGAGGCATTTGTTCCGTGGTTGATGCCTGAAAATAGAAAATCGGGACGGCGGCGCATCACAATTTTAAAAGCAAGCTTTACGCAATCAGCAGGGGTTCCATTGCAGGAATATTCTTCATAATCAATTTCCTGTGAAATAAGTTCCAGCCTCAAAGGATGGGCAATGGTAACCGCGTGGGCGGTTCCTGACTGGGGCTGGTCGGGAGCCACGACAACAATCCTGCCAAGTGGCCGGATATAGTTGATCAGCGCCCGGATCCCCGGAGCCTTCACACCATCGTCATTGGTAATCAGTATCAGTGGTTTATCAATCATCATCCGTAAATTTCCTGCATTTAAAAAGTTTTGCAAAATTAGGAATAAATCCAGTAGCTTTGAGGGGTTATTATTCAAAACAGTGCCATGATCCGCAGCATTATTCTATACTTCCTGTTCCTGCCAGCCCTGATGTTTGCCCAGAATCTGATCCCGAATCCGGGATTCGAAATGAAAACCGGCTGTCCCGACAGGCCAGGACAGATAAACCTCGCCAATTTCTGGGTCAGCCCCAACACCGCCACCCCGGATTATTTCAATGATTGTTCGAATGGACTGGATTACGGAACCGAATTCAACAAGAAGGGAGGGCAGGTTGCACATAACGGCCATGGGTATGCAGGGCTGCAATTCTATTACCTTAACAAGAATGAATTTTTTGAATATATCGAAACCAGGCTGGATACGCTCCTGGTTTCCGGCCAGCTTTACTGCATCAAAGCATTTGTTAGCCTGGGCAATTCCGATTATGCCTTCAGGGAACTTGGTGCCTTGCTCTCTGTTACAGAAGTAAAATCAGCGGATGCACACAAGTTGAAACTCCCTTACACGAAACTGGACAATGGCCAGTACCTGGTCGACCAGGATCATTGGATGTGCATCAGCGGTTTATATAAAGCGAAGGGTGACGAACGGCTGCTGACGATCGGGGATTTTTCGGCCGGGGATGAATTCTGGAACATTCACACCCGTTGCGTTACCGATTCCCTGTTAAAATCGACGTTTTATTTTGTGGATGATGTTTCGATGGAAGCCATAAAGGACTCGAGTGAATGCGGGTGCCTGCCAAAAACGCTCTCACCACATTAACAGTTGTTCATAAAGCTCTTTGACCGGTAGTCCCATAACATTGAAAAATGATCCTTCGATCTTGTTGATCCCCACATACCCGATCCACTCCTGGACGCCATATCCCCCGGCTTTGTCAAATGGCTGAAAATTGACAATATAATAGTCAATCTCTTCCATGCTGAGCTCTTTAAACCACACAGTGGAAAGCACGTGAAAGACAATTTTCTTGGTTACCGACTTAAGGCATACGGCAGTGATCACATCATGTTTGCGGCCCGCCAATTTTTGCAACATGACAACAGCTTCCTGGTACCCGGTGGGCTTTCCCAGGATTTCACCGTCAATCGAAACGATCGTGTCGGCAGTAATGATAATGGCATTTTTATCCAACTGTGAGCTGTCAAAACTGGCTGCTTTCAGTTCGGCCAGGTAAATGGCAATCTCTGCAGGCTTCAGCCCGGCCGGGTAAACTTCGTCGACATGGGTTTCGCAGATTTCAAAGTCTAGTCCAAGGTCCTTTAAAAGGTACTGCCGGCGGGGCGATTGCGAAGCCAGGATGATGTGTTTTTCATTTAAATGCAGGTTGATCATAGGGTCAGTTGCTGATTAGAATTACTTCCATTGAGAGGATTCCGGCTACCATGATCAATTTACAAAGGGTACTCAGAAAATGGTATGCCTGCTTGTCACGGGCAAAAAAGAGTTTGACCAAAAGGTAAAAAACGCATGATTGAATGGGAAATATAAAATACCAGAAGGCAACCGACAGAGATAAACGATAAAGGGTCAACTGCGCAAAAACCAGGAGGATCAAGATCGCCAGCACGATCGCGCCGACAATAACCCGGGTGTAATAATTGCCTGCAACCAGCGGCAGCGTTTTGCAACCGGCCATTTCATCGCCTTCTGCATCTTCCATATCTTTAACGATTTCTCGGACCATCGAAACCAGGAATGCAAAAGCGGCATATGCGATGAAAAGAGACGTAACCCAATGAATGCCTGGCAGAACACTTATAAAAAGAAGGTCATTCAACCGCAGCCAGAAAAATTCAAAAAGCCATACCAACAGGATCACAAAAGCTGAAAGTCCCGCGACAATAAAATTTCCCCAGAATACCGTTCGCTTGTATTTGGCCGAATAGATCCAGAGCAAGGCTGAAATGAAGGGAAAAATGAACCCAAAGGTAAGGGCTTTTAAGCGCCAGGCCAGGTAAAATCCAAGCAGGATGGCAATCACGTTCACGATGATGTGCAGTTTAATGGCAGCATGGCCACTGATAAACCTGTTGACAACCTGCTTCCCAGGGCGGTTTACACTGTCGATCTTAACATCAAAATAATCGTTGATCACGTATCCGCCAACGGCGATCATCGCGGTGATTGAAACAAGGATCAGAAAATCGGGAAACGGGGAAATTGACCCGGGTTCACCTGCGTAGAGATACGGAAGAAGGATGCAATACCGCAAAAGGAATTGCGTCAGCAGGATAATCAGCACGTTGGGCAACCTGATCAACCGCGCAAATGCCTTTATATAGAAAATAAGAGACAAACCCTTTAGCGGCATCAATTTTAACGTTTGAATTTTGCAATTTGAATTCTGACCTACCAGTGGCAGGCATCATCGTTCATCCATTTTCCCTGGACTTTCAGTACCTGCTCGATGACATCACGCACACAACCTTTACCGCCATTGAAATGGGAAATATATTTTGCAACCGATTTTATCTCTTCTGCGGCATCGGCCGGACAGGCCGATATCCCTGCTTCCAGCATCACCTCATAATCGGGAATATCATCGCCCATGTAAAGGACCTGCACAGGGTTAAGATTATGCTCCTTCAAATAATTTCTGAAGACCAGCTGTTTCTTTTCAACCCCCATGAAAACATCCTCAATCCTCAGAGCCCTCATGCGATGAATGATCGATTCAGACCTCGCCCCGGAAATTACGGCAACGTTATATCCTTTCTTCCGGGCGAGCTGCAGGGCATAGCCATCCTTGACATTTGAGGTACGATAAGCCTCCCCATCGTTTGTGGTTATCACACTTCCATCGGTAAGTACCCCGTCATAGTCAAAAATAAACGTATTGATATGTTTCAGATGTTCTTTATAATTCGCCATTCCTGCGATTGTTTTTTATGATATTTTCAGTGATAAGATTATAAATTTCAAGATAATTCGGACGATCAGCAAGCATCTCGCGATGTTTGTCAAGCACCTTGTTGTCGCCTCTTACAGCCGGTCCTGTTTGAAATTGACTGGGATTCCCTTGCTTGATATTCCCTGCTGTTTGAAGAATTAAAGGTTCAAGCAGGCTAAATGGAATGTCGTGTAACTGTAATAACTCCTCTGTGGCGGCATAAATGAAATTCGTAAAATTCGAGGAAAACACAGCGCCCAGGTGAAGGACCCGCCGCCTGTCACTGTCAAGAAGGTGAACATTTAGTGTGAGTTTGCGCGCAAGCTCCGCCAATTGCTCTTCAACTTCCTTCGAATTTCCTTCAATGCAAAGAGGAATCTTCCGGAAGTCAACATATCTGTTTTGTGAAAAAGTCTGAACCGGGTAAAAAACTCCGATCCTTTTTGAAACAGGTTCAAGGATATCCATCCTCATTGTTCCTGAAGTATGAGCAACAAGTTTTCTTTTCAATCGCAACCCGGAGGCAAGTTCCTCCACTACGGAATCCGCAACAGCAAGGATGTAGAGATCGGCATCGGGGGTTATCATACGGATATCGCTTGTGAAGGAGGCACCTATCCTCTTTGCAAGCCTGATCCCTTTTTCAGGAGTACGGTTGTAAACCTGGACCATGGTGAGACCTTTCCTGCTAAATGCCAAACCGAGTTGGGTAGCCAGTCTTCCCGCACCAAGAATTGAAATTTTGTGAATTTTTCCTGCCGGCACCGTTTAAATATTTTGCTAAAAATACGAATATATGGTATTACCTTCGCACATTCTTTACCAAATCTATCGTTATTTACTTAAACCATCAAATATGAAAAGCAGTTTCCCGGGTTTAACGGTCTTCCTGGTGTTCATTTCTCTCACAGGCTTTAACCAGAACCGATCCATTACCTTCATAGATAAACCCTGGTCAGAACTCCTCGACCAGGCAAAAACTCAAAACAAGATGATCTTCCTGGATGGATTCGCAAGTTGGTGCGGTCCGTGTAAATGGATGGCTGCCAACATGTTTACAAACGACACCATCGCTGATTATTACAATAAAACGTTCATTTGCGCCCATTACGACATGGAAAAAGGTGAAGGGGTCAACCTGGCCCAGCTTTATCAGATAAAGGCTTACCCGACCCTGTTGTTTATCAGCAAGGATGGCGCAATGGTTCACAAGCGGGTAGGTGCTCCGCAGAAAGTTCATGATTATCTTGAAATGGGAAAGATCGCCCTCACCCCTGGGGAAGGGTATGCCGACTGCACAAAAAAATTCCAGGAAGGGAACCGTGATCCGGAATTTATCATGAAATACCTGGATCGGATGCAGGGTGCCTACATGCCGGTCAATGAACCGCTTCAACAATATTTTGCAACACAGAAAGAGTCCGAACTTCTCAACCGTGCGAATTGGGAGATGATGTATCAATTTCTGACCGACATGGATTCCAGGGAATTCGCGTACTTGCTGAAACATCAGAAAGAGTATGAGAAGCTTTACAGCAGGGACTCGGTAAATTCAAAAATTTTCAATGTCTATATGCAAGCCCTCAGCTCGATCAGCAGGAACCGCTCTTTTACCGAGGAAAACTACAACCTGCTCAAACAAAAAATCAGGGCTTCCGGCTACGCAGAAGCAGAAAAGGTTATCTTTTCAGCTGATCTCAATCTCTATCAAATGAAGGGCAATGTGGATAAATTTATCGAAACGGCTTACTCAGGAACAACCATTTACTATCCCAATGATTACATGATGCTTAACAGCATGGCATGGAATTTTTTCCAGATCGCTACGGAGAAAAAACATCTGGAAAAAGCTTCGGAATGGGCCAAAAGATCAATCTCCCTGAAAAGCACTCCGGAGAACAACGATACTTATGCCAACCTGATGTTCAAATTAGGCAACAAAACTGAAGCAGTAAAGTACGAAAAGAGTGCAATTGAACTTGCCAATAAAGAAAAAGTGGCAGCCAAGGCATACGAAGACAACCTGAAGAAGTTTGAGCAATAACCCTGTCAGGCTTGCGCAGTAGGCATCGGGAAATTGTATGATATTTCCCCTTCCGAATCCTTGATCTCACCATGCATCGCCTCGTACTTCGCAACATTTTCCTTCAAAGCCTTATAGAGCCGTTTGGCATGTTGCGGGGTGAGGATAATCCGCGATTTCACCTTTGCTTTCGGCACGCCGGGCATCATCTTGACGAAATCAACAATGAATTCGGCCGGCGAATGGGTGATGATGGCAAGGTTTGAGTAAATACCTTCTCCAACTTCATCTGAAATCTCGATATTGATCTGATTGAGCGGATTCTTATTGTCTTGCATAATTCGGTTTTTTTCTATTCTTCTTTTGAAGCCAGCAGAATTTCATATTCTTCCTTGCTCCCGACGATTAAATTCTCATATTCGCGTAAACCGGTACCGGCCGGGATCAGGTGTCCCACAATAACATTTTCCTTCAACCCCATGAGGTCGTCCTGGCGGGCATTGATAGCAGCCTGCGTAAGCACCTTGGTTGTTTCCTGGAACGATGCGGCAGAAATCCAGCTTTTTGTCTGCAGTGAGGCTCGTGTGATCCCCTGGAGAATCTGGAATGCCGTTGCAGGTTTTGCATCGCGTGCATCAACCAGCTTCTTGTCCTTGCGTTTCAACATGGATATTTCGTCCCTGAGTTTGCGGGCACTGATAATCTGTCCGGCCTTCAGTGTGGCGCTGTCACCAGGTTCTTCAACAACTTTTTTGCCGTAAATCCAGTCGTTTTCTTCCTGGAAGTCGATCTTATTGATCAGTTCACCTTCAAGGAAACGGGAATCGCCCGGATCTTCCACTTCTACTTTACGCATCATCTGCCGTACAATGGTCTCAAAATGCTTGTCATTGATCTTGACACCCTGCAAACGGTATACCTCCTGGATTTCGTTGACAATGTATTCCTGAACCTTCATCGGTCCCTTGATTGCAAGGATGTCGCTGGGGGTCAGTGCACCGTCGGAAAGGGCGGTTCCTGCACGTACATAGTCATTTTCCTGGGCAAGAATCTGTTTTGAAGTCGGAACGAGATAACGTTTTTCCTCGCCGGTTTTGGAGGTGATGATCACTTCGCGGTTTCCTCTTTTGAGTTTCTTCGCAAAGGAAACGACTCCGTCAATTTCAGATACTACGGCAGGATCGGATGGGTTTCTGGCTTCAAACAACTCGGTAACACGCGGCAAACCTCCCGTGATATCACCAGCTTTGCCGATGGCACGCGGAATCTTCACAAGAATCTCCCCTGCCTTTATTTTCGACCCGTCCTCGGTGTTGATGTGAGAGCCTACAGGGATATCGTATATCTTGATTACTTCGCCGGAAGCCGACAAAATATTGATGGCCGGATTCTTGGCCTTCTGGCGTGATTCAATTACCACCTTCTCATGATAACCGGTCTGTTCATCCGATTCAACACGGAAGGTAACGTTTTCAATGATACTTTCAAAGTTCACCTTTCCCGGGACTTCCGAAAGAATAACGGCGTTGTAAGGATCCCAGTCGCTGATCAGCTGGCCTTTTTTTACGAAATCACCATCATGGAAGTAGAGTTTTGCACCATATGGAATATGGGCAGAGGTGAGTGCAATCCTGGTATTCTTATCAACAATCCTCATTTCGGCCGAACGACCGATTACAATTTCATATTTTTCACCGGCTTCATTGGTATAATCCACCGACCTCAGTTCGTCAATTTCGAGAACACCTTCATATTTCGCATCGATGCGGGATGCGCTGGCAATGTTCACACCTGCAACCCCCCCTACGTGGAATGTACGCAGTGTTAGCTGTGTACCCGGTTCCCCGATACTCTGTGCGGCAATTACGCCTACGGCCTCCCCTCTCTGAACCATGCTTCCGGTGGCAAGATTGCGGCCATAACATTTGGCACAAACACCTTTTTTTGATTCACAGGTCAGTACCGAACGGATTTCCACGCTTTCCAGCGGCGAATTATCGATCACAAAACCAATTTCTTCGGTGATCTCTTTTCCGGCGGTGATAATAAGTTCGCCCGATTGCGGATGATGGATATCATGCAGGGAAACACGACCCAGGATACGGTCATACAAGGATTCAACAACCTCTTCGGCTTTCTTCAATGCTGTAATTGTCAATCCGCGCAAAGTACCGCAATCCTCTTCGGAGATGATCACGTCCTGCGACACATCAACCAGACGACGGGTAAGGTACCCTGCATCAGCAGTTTTCAGCGCGGTATCGGCAAGTCCCTTACGGGCGCCGTGGGTTGAAATGAAATATTCAAGCACCGACAACCCTTCCTTGAAATTCGACAAAATCGGGTTTTCAATAATTTCACCGCCGCCGGCACCCGATTTCTGAGGCTTGGCCATCAGTCCGCGCATACCTGACAACTGGCGAATCTGTTCTTTGGAACCACGGGCACCAGAGTCGAGCATCATGTAAACAGAGTTGAATCCCTGTTTGTCATTGATCAGCTGGTTCATCAATGAAACGGTAAGCTGGGAGTTGGCATGGGTCCAGATATCAATGATCTGGTTGTAACGTTCATTGTTTGTGATGAATCCCATGTTGTAGTTGTTCACAACCTCTTCGACTTCAGCACGTGCATCAGCAACAAGCGATTCCTTGATTGCCGGGACGATCACATCGTCGAGGTTAAATGACAAACCTCCCTGGAAAGCCATTTTAAATCCAAGGTCCTTGATGTCATCCAGGAACTTGGCGGTTTTGGCTGTACCGGTCTTTTTAAGGATCTGCCCGATGATGTCACGCAATGACTTCTTGGTCAGAATAGCGTTGATGTAACCATACTCCTCAGGAACAACCTGGTTGAACAGGATACGTCCGACAGTTGTATCGATGATTTTTGACACTTTTTCATCGCCTTCATAGAAGGTATGCCGTACTTTTATGATTGCATGAAGGTCTACAGCTTTTTCATTGTAGGCAATGATAACTTCTTCGGGAGAATAGAAGATCATTCCCTCCCCCTTCACTTTCAGGACACTGTCGCTTTTACGTGCCTTCGTCATATAGTATAACCCAAGAACCATGTCCTGTGAAGGCACCGTAACAGGAGCTCCATTTGCAGGGTTGAGAATATTGTGCGAAGCAAGCATCAGGAGCTGGGCTTCAAGGATGGCGGCATTTCCAAGCGGGACATGCACGGCCATCTGGTCACCGTCAAAGTCGGCGTTGAAAGCCGTACAAACGAGCGGGTGCAGCTGGATTGCTTTGCCTTCGATCAGTTTCGGCTGGAATGCCTGGATTCCAAGTCGGTGAAGGGTTGGAGCACGGTTAAGCATGACCGGGTGTCCCTTCAGGATGCTTTCAAGAATATCCCAGACTACAGGATCCTTGCGATCGACAATTTTTTTGGCTGATTTTACGGTTTTAACGATACCGCGTTCCAGCATTTTCCGGATGATGAAAGGCTTATAAAGCTCGGAAGCCATCTCTTTCGGCAACCCGCATTCATTCAACTTTAATTCAGGACCGACCACAATGACCGAACGCCCTGAATAATCGACACGTTTCCCAAGCAGGTTCTGACGGAACCGGCCCTGTTTCCCTTTCAAACTGTCTGACAGTGATTTCAATGCCCGGTTCGACTCGGTTTTAACTGCGCTTGCTTTGCGGGAGTTATCAAACAGCGAATCAACAGCTTCCTGGAGCATGCGTTTCTCATTCCGGAGAATCACATCAGGCGCCTTGATCTCAATCAGCCGTTTCAGACGGTTGTTGCGGATAATCACACGACGGTAAAGGTCGTTCAGGTCGGATGTGGCGAAACGACCGCCATCCAGTGGCACCAATGGCCGTAACTCGGGGGGAATAACCGGCACAACCTTTACGATCATCCATTCCGGCCTGTTTTCCAGCCGTTTCTGTCCGTCGCGGAAAGATTCAAAAACCTGGAGGCGCTTCAGCGCTTCGGCTTTCCGCTGCTGGGATGTCTCGGTATTTGCCTTTACACGCAGATCGTACGATTCCTTATCAAGGTCGAGGCGGGCCAGCAATTCGCACAGTGCCTCCGCACCCATCTTGGCAACAAATTTATTCGGATCAGATTCATCAAGGTACTGGTTCTCCTGCGGAAGTTTATCCATGATGTCGAAATATTCTTCTTCCGACAGGAAATCGAGATAATTGATTCCATCAACGAGTTTTACACCCGGGTTGATAACGACATATTTTTCGTAATATATAATTGCCTCAAGCTTCTTGGTAGGCAGCCCGAGCAGGGAACCTATTTTATTTGGAAGAGACCGGAAAAACCAGATATGGGCCACAGGAACAACAAGTTGAATGTGTCCCATGCGCTCGCGTCTCACCTTCTTTTCGGTAACTTCAACACCGCAGCGGTCGCACACAATCCCCTTGTAGCGAATGCGTTTGTACTTGCCACAATGGCATTCCCAGTCTTTCACAGGACCAAAGATGCGTTCGCAGAACAGTCCATCGCGTTCAGGTTTATAAGTCCTGTAGTTGATGGTCTCAGGCTTTAACACCTCGCCACTCGACATCTCGAGGATCTTTTCCGGCGAAGCAAGGCTAATGGTAATCCTTGAAAAGCTGCTGTTTACCTGACCCTCTTTTCTGTAAGCCATATTATTTTATATTTCGATTGAAAACCAAAAACAGAAAATTCACAACAATTGGTGGCGATGGTTCGCCGCGGAGATTAATCGAAGGTAAGGCTCAGCCCTAACCCACGAAGTTCATGAACCAGTACGTTGAATGATTCAGGGATGCCGGGTGTTGGCATGGATTCTCCCTTGACAATGGTTTCATAGGCTTTGGCACGACCGATCACATCATCCGATTTAACCGTTTGAATCTCCAGGAGGATGTTGGCGGCACCAAATGCTTCAAGCGCCCAGACTTCCATTTCTCCAAAACGCTGTCCCCCGAATTGCGCCTTGCCACCAAGCGGCTGCTGCGTAATAAGGGAATAAGGTCCGATGGAGCGGGCATGCATCTTATCATCAACCATGTGATGCAGTTTCAACATGTAGATGAATCCTACCGTGGTCGGCTGGTCAAAACGTTCTCCCGACAAACCATCATGGAGATATACTTTACCGTTCCTGGGCAAACCCGCTTTATCAAGATATTCATTGATCTGATCGATGGTTGCACCGTCAAAAATCGGGGTATTGAAACGAAGGCCAAGTTTTTTCCCGGCCCACCCGAGAATGGTCTCGTAAATCTGGCCAAGGTTCATACGCGACGGAACACCAAGCGGGTTTAACACCACGTC
The DNA here is from genome assembly GCA_903828645.1 of uncultured Bacteroidales bacterium. Lineage (GTDB taxonomy): Bacteria > Bacteroidota > Bacteroidia > Bacteroidales > FEN-979 > CAIVAT01. The sequence continues at coordinate 13,586 of CAIKNA010000015.1, read as the reverse complement.
AACCGGTGTGCCGTCGATCAGGAATGGCATATCCTCTTCGCGCTGTATGCGGGCAACAATGCCCTTGTTTCCGTGGCGACCGGCCATTTTATCCCCTACCTTCAGTTTGCGTTTTTTGGCAATATAGACTTTTGCCATTTGTACGATTCCGGCGGGTAAATCATCACCGACAACAGCAACAAACTTTTTGCGGTTATGAACTCCCAGGATTTCCTTAAACTTGATAATGAAATTATTGATAAGGGTTTTAACAAGGTCATTCTTGTCCTTGTCGGTAGTCCATTTATTTGGGTTTACATTGAGGTAATCAATATCCATCAGACTCTTGGTCTGGAATTTGGCTCCCTTGGCAATGATCTCCTGTTTGAAATTATTATAAACGCCCTGTGATACCTTACCGCTAACCAGGATGTTAAGCTTTTCTACCAGTTTGACCCTTAGCTTGTCGACCTCCTTGTGGTATTCATCATCCAGTTTCTTGATATCATCTTTTTCGCGTGCTTTGGCCTTACGGTCCTTGACGATCCGTGAAAAAAGCTTTTTATCGATAACGACACCCTTCATGGAAGGAGGGGCCTTGAGAGAAGCATCTTTTACATCACCGGCCTTGTCGCCAAAAATGGCACGAAGCAATTTCTCCTCAGGGGTCGGATCACTTTCTCCCTTGGGGGTGATCTTTCCGATAAGAATATCGCCTTCGCTCACTTCGGCACCAATCCTGATCAAACCGTTTTCGTCGAGATCCTTGGTGGCTTCGGCACTGACATTCGGGATATCGTTTGTCAGCTCCTCAACACCTCTTTTGGTATCCCGAACTTCAAGCGTAAACTCCTCAATGTGGATGGAGGTGAAAATATCTTCCTTCAGCACTTTTTCGGAGATTACGATGGCATCTTCAAAATTGTAACCTTTCCAGGGCATGAAGGCAACCATCAGGTTACGTCCGAGCGCCAGGGAACCGTCTTTCGTGGCATACCCTTCACACAGAACCTGTCCCCTGCTCACTTTATCGCCTTTTCTTACAATCGGGCGAAGATTTACGCAGGTGTTCTGGTTGGTACGTGCAAACTTGGTGAGGGTATAGCGTTTTGAATCTTCATCAAAGCTGACCAGGCGTTCTTTTTCATCCCGGTTATATTTGATCACGATTTCATTTGCATCAACATATTCGACAATCCCGTCGCCTTCGGCATTGATCAGTACCCTGGAATCATGAGCCACATCGTCTTCAATACCTGTGCCGACAAGTGCTGCTTCCGGGTTTAACAAAGGAACGGCCTGGCGCATCATGTTCGAACCCATGAGGGCACGGTTTGCATCATCATGCTCCAGGAATGGGATCAGGGATGCTGCAATCGATGCTATCTGGTTCGGGGCGATATCAACAAGGTCAACCTTTGCTTTTTCAATAATAGGGTAATCAGCAAGATAACGCACTTTAACCTTCTCCTCGCTGAAATTTCCTTTATCATCCATCGGGGTAGTTGCCTGCCCGATGATCTTGTGTTCTTCTTCTTCTGCCGTAAGATAGGTAGGTTGCTCTTCAAGAGTAACCCTTCCGTCAACGACCTTATGATAAGGTGTTTCAATAAAACCGAGTTTGTCGATCTTTGCGTATACGCAGAGGGACGAGATCAACCCGATGTTAGGTCCTTCAGGTGTTTCAATGGTACATAAACGGCCGTAATGTGTATAATGCACGTCACGTACTTCAAATCCGGCACGTTCCCTCGAAAGTCCTCCGGGCCCGAGAGCCGAGATACGACGTTTGTGGGTCAGTTCCGACAGGGGATTGGTCTGATCCATGAACTGCGAAAGCTGGTTGGTGCCAAAAAAAGTATTGATGACGGATGACAATGTTTTAGCATTGATCAGATCCATCGGCGTAAACACTTCATTATCGCGAACATTCATGCGCTCCCTGATGGTGCGAGCCATCCTCGACAGTCCGACTCCGAACTGGTTGAACAATTGTTCGCCAACGGTCCGCACTCGGCGGTTGCTCAGGTGATCGATATCGTCCACTTCCGCTTTCGCGTTGACCAGTTCGATCAGGTATTTGATGATTGATATTATATCTTCTTTGGTCAGGACCTTGGTTTCAACCGGTGTGCTCAGGTTCAACTTGCGGTTGATCCTGTAACGACCGACATCCCCGAGGTCATATCTTTTATCTGAAAAGAATAATTTGTCAATTATTCCGCGGGCGGTCTCTTCATCAGGAGGTTCGGCGTTACGCAACTGCCTGTAAATAAATTCTACGGCCTCTTTTTCCGAATTCGCCGGGTCTTTCTGGAGGGTATTGAAAATGATTGAATAGTCGGTAGTAAGCGCCTCTTCCCTGTGGACAAGGATTGCTTTGATACCGGCATCCAAAATTTGATCGATATGATCGTTTTCGAGGATTGTTTCCCGTTCGATGATCACCTCTGTGCGCTCAATGGAGACTACTTCTCCCGTATCTTCATCCACGAAATCCTCTATCCAGGCTCTAACAACCCTGGCAGCCAGTTTTGAACCGATCACCCGTTTAAGGGCAGTACGGCTGACTTTAATTTCCTGTGCAAGTCCGAATATTTCCAGAATATCCTTATCGGTTTCAAACCCGATTGCACGAAGCAACGTTGTGACCGGCAGTTTTTTCTTCCGGTCAATGTAAGCATACATCACGTTGTTGATATCAGTAGTAAACTCAATCCAGGAACCCTTGAAGGGTATGATCCTGGCCGAATACAACTGTGATCCGTTTGCATGAAAACTGGTACTGAAAAACACACCGGGAGAACGATGCAGCTGCGAAACAACAACCCTTTCAGCGCCGTTTACAACAAAAGTACCTCTCGGAGTCATGTAGGGAATCATGCCCAGGTAAACATCCTGGATGATCGTTTCAAAGTCTTCATGCTCCGGATCGGTACAATAAAGCTTCAACTTGGCTTTTAAAGGAACGCTGTAAGTCAAACCTCGCTCAATGCATTCCTCGATGGAATAACGGGGCGGGTCGATGAAATAATCCAGAAATTCGAGCACGAAATTATTCCGTGCGTCGGAAATCGGGAAATTTTCAGTAAAAACCTTGTACAACCCTTCATTGACCCTGTTTTCGGGATTTGTTTCCAATTGGAAAAAATCCTGAAATGATTTTACCTGAATATCAAGAAAATCAGGATATACAGCTTTGATCTTGGTGGATCCAAAGCCAATTCTTTCGGTTTTTTTTGAAGCCAAGGTCGGTATATTTAATTCCCGCTAAGCAGGAAGGTTTGAAATTAATTTTTATAAATAAACCATAGACCTCTTCACAATGGAAGAGATCTATGATTTTATTAAAGTATAAGAAACGTCGTCTTACTTAATTTCAACCTCTGCACCAGCCTCTTTTAATTGAATCATTAAAGCGTTGGCTTCGTCTTTCGAAACGCCTTCTTTAATAGCTTTCGGTGCAGCATCAACTAATTCTTTTGCTTCTTTCAAGCCAAGACTGGTCAGTTCCTTTACCAACTTAACAACGGCTAACTTAGCCTGTCCTGCTGATTTGAGAATCACATCAAATGTGCTCTTTTCCTCAGCTTCGGGTGCGGCGGAAGCGGCAGGACCTGCGGCTACAGCTACAGCTGCTGCTGCTGGTTCAATCCCATACTCATCCTTCAGAATCTTTGCTAATTCGTTAACCTCTTTTACTGTCAAATTAACTAACTGTTCTGCAAAAGCTTTTAAATCTGCCATTTTTATTACTATTTGTGTTCCTGTTTGTCGGAACGGTTATTACTAAAATTACTCTTTCGTTAAAATTCTGTTACTCCGGCTTTTCCGACAAGGTCTTTACGATTCCTGAAAGTGTGTTTCCACCCGACTGTAGAGCCGAAAGAACATTCTTTGCAGGGGATTGCAGGAGACCGATCAATTCGCCGATGAGCTCATTTTTCGTCTTGATGTTTATCAGCACGTCCAGTTGATTGTCGCCAAGGTAGATGCATTCTTCCACATAGGCTCCTTTCAAACTTGGCTTGAGAGCGGCTTTTCTGAATTCCTTGATCAGCTTGGCCGGATCATTGACAACCTCGGAAAACATAATTGAGGTTGGTCCTGCAAGCACCGGGTAAAACTCCTCAAAGGACTTTCCGGTACGCTCCATCGCTTTCTGTAACAAAGAATTCTTAACCACCTGCAGCTGAATATTCCTTTTGAAGCAATTTCTTCTGAGCCTGCTTGTCGTTGCCGCATTCAGGGTAGAAGTATCAGCGAGATAAAAGGAGTTGGCTCCTTTAAGTTGCTCCGCCAGGGTTTCAATAAACTGGTTTTTTTCTTCTTTTTTCATGATTGTTGTCTCTCAGATTTCTGTAGTTAAGCGGTAACCGATTTCGGATCTACCGGAACGCTTGGGCTCATGGTACTCGACATGTAAATGCTCTTCACATAGGTACCTTTTGCCGATGATGGTTTCAGTTTGATGATGGTATTGATCAACTCTTTTGCATTTTCCACAATTTTATCCCTTTCAAAGGAAACCTTTGCAACGGATGCGTGAATGATGCCGAATTTATCAACCTTGAAATCGATCTTTCCAGCTTTTACCTCTTTAACGGCCTTTCCAACCTCCATGGTAACAGTCCCCGTTTTCGGGTTGGGCATCAGTCCCCGGGGTCCGAGGATTCGTCCGAGTGCACCAACCTTGGCCATAACACTGGGCATGGTAATAATCACATCAACATCGGTCCAGCCGTTCTTGATTTTGTCAACATATTCATCCAATCCTACAAAATCAGCACCAGCCTGGATGGCCTCTTCCTCCTTGTCGGGAGTACAAAGGACAAGCACGCGAATGGTTTTACCTGTACCGTGAGGAAGCGTCACGATGCCACGCACCATTTGGTTGGCTTTACGGGGGTCGACCCCCAGACGAACATCAATATCAACGGATGAGTCAAATTTTGTATTGCTGATCTCTTTCACAAGTGCAGCAGCATCCGCCAACGAATACACGGTATTCTTGTCAATTTTCGACAAGGCAACCTTCCTCTTTTTTGTCAGCTTTATCATTTTATGGTATTTAATTGTTGTTAATGAGGTCTCTTAAACAACTGTTTATTTTCTTAATCTAACGCTTGAAGGGCGCGGTTCCGGTAACAGTGATCCCCATGCTGCGTGCGGTTCCGGCAACCATTTTGGTTGCAGACTCGATCGTAAAGGCATTGAGGTCAGGCATTTTATCTTCTGCGATTTTTTGCACCTGTTCCCATGATACAGAACCGACCTTGTTCCGGTTAGGTTCCGGCGAGCCTTTCTGCAGTTTGGAAACCTCCATCAATTGCACCGCAACAGGAGGGGTTTTAACGATAAAGTCAAACGATTTATCCCTGTAAACAGTGATAATAACAGGAATGATTTTTCCTGCCTTATCCTGGGTACGGGCATTGAATTGTTTGCAAAACTCCATGATATTCACACCTTTGGCACCCAGTGCAGGTCCAATCGGAGGGGAAGGGTTTGCCGCGGCTCCCTTGATCTGTAGCTTGATTATTCCACTAACTTCTTTTGCCATTTTACTGTCTGATTGGTATTGAGATGCACCACAGTGAACCTCTAAATATAAATACTACTCTTTTTGTACTTGCATGAAACTTAATTCAAGTGGGGTCTTGCGTCCGAAGATTTTGACCATCACCTTCAGTTTTTTCTTTTCTTCATTAATCTCTTCTATTACCCCGCTGAAACTGTTAAAGGGGCCATCGATTACTGTAACGGTTTCACCCACGATAAACGGAATATTGACCTCTTCTCCCTGTTCCGACAATTCATCAAATTTTCCAAGGATGCGTTTCACTTCCGAAGGGCGAAGAGGGTGAGCCTCTCCTTTAGCACCCAGGAAGCCAAGTACTCCGGGGATATTCCTGATGATATGCGGTACTTCGCCCACGAGGGTTGCTTCGATTAAAACGTAACCTGGAAAGTAGTTCCGCTCTTTGCTCACTTTCTTTCCGTTCCGGATCAGGTAAACCTTCTCAGTCGGAATAAGCACCTGTGTAACAAAATCCTCGAGATGATGGTTAACAATTTCACTTTCAAGATATTGTTTCACCTTTTTCTCATTCCCGGAGATAGCCCTCACCACGTACCATTTTTTGGTCACTTCAGTCATGCGATAATGAGATTGATGCTCGATTTATTGGTTTAACCTTAGATAAATAAATCCTGCCGGATTTAAAAGAGTTTATAGAACTGCCCGAGGACCATGCGAAAAACCTCATCCATCGCAAAAACAATAACAGCGATGATCAGTGAGGCGACGGACACCACGATGGCACTGCCTTGCAATTCCGACCAGGAAGGCCAGGATACCTTATGCATAAGCTCATCGTAGCTTTCCTGGATATAAGTGACAACTTTGTTATTAGCCATTTATCTAATGTTTTGCACGGGTGGTAGGAATCGAACCCACAGCCTACGGTTTTGGAGACCGCCACTCTACCAGTTGAGCTACACCCGTGTGTAATTAAACTTTGAATTTAACAATTTCGCTAATCAGCAAAAAAGGGACGTCGTCCCGGTTTTGCTTTTTCGCTAAGAACGATTAATCAAGGATCTCGGTTACCTGTCCGGCGCCTACAGTACGGCCACCTTCACGGATTGCAAAGCGAAGTCCCTTGCTCATTGCGATTTCTGAGATCAGGTCAACGTGTATGGTGATGTTATCACCAGGCATGCACATTTCAACGCCTTCCGGAAGATGGATTTCACCGGTAACGTCTGTGGTGCGGAAGTAGAACTGTGGACGATACTTGTTGTGGAACGGGGTATGACGTCCGCCTTCCTGAGTCTTCAGTACGTAAATCTCAGCCTTGAACTTTTTATGTGGTGTGATGGAACCAGGTTTGGCAATGACCATACCACGACGGATAGAATCTTTGTCGATGCCACGGAGCAGCATACCGGCGTTGTCACCAGCTTCACCCCTGTCGAGGATTTTGCGGAACATTTCAACACCTGTCACAACTGATTTCAGTTTTTCAGCACCCATGCCGATGATCTCAACAGGATCACCTGTATTGATAACGCCGGTTTCAATTCTGCCGGTAGCAACTGTACCACGGCCGGTGATTGAAAAAACATCTTCAACCGGCATGAGGAACGGCTTGTCAACGTCACGGACTGGCAATGGAATATAGCTGTCAACAGCATCCATCAGTTCCATGATTTTATCAACCCATTTAGGTTCTTTATTCAATCCGCCCAATGCAGAACCCTGGATTACCGGGGTATTGGCTCCGTCGAAACCGTAGAAGGTAAGCAGGTCGCGGATTTCCATTTCAACGATTTCAAGAATTTCAGGATCGTCAACACTGTCGCACTTGTTCATGAAAACAACAAGCTTGGGTACCCCTACCTGACGTGCGAGAAGGATGTGTTCGCGGGTCTGTGGCATGGGGCCATCCGTTGCAGCCACGACGATGATGGCACCGTCCATCTGGGCAGCACCGGTAACCATGTTTTTAATGTAGTCAGCGTGTCCCGGGCAGTCAACATGCGCATAGTGGCGGCTGGCAGTCTGGTACTCGATGTGAGCGGTGTTAATCGTGATTCCACGGGCTTTTTCTTCCGGAGCATTGTCGATCGAGTCAAACGACCTGTACTCGGATAAACCTTTATCTGCCAGAACTAAAGTGATGGCAGCCGTTAACGTGGTTTTGCCATGATCAATATGGCCGATTGTGCCAACATTGACATGCGGTTTGGAGCGTGAAAATTTTTCTTTAGCCATTTTATTAAAGTTTAATTACAAAGTTTAATTAAGATTTATCAAATTACTGTTTCCTTTATTTTGGGTTGCAGACACATCGAAATGCGTCTCTGAAAACCGGGAGCCTTTGAGCAGAATTGAACTGCTGACCCCTTCCTTACCAAGGAAGTGCTCTACCCCTGAGCTACAAAGGCGAATGTGCATTCTGAGCGGAAGACGGGGCTCGAACCCGCCACCTGAAGCTTGGAAGGCTTCCGCTCTACCAAATGAGCTACTTCCGCGTGATTCACCAATTCACCACCTTTTGGTGGGGGGAGGAGGATTCGAACCTCCGAAGGCTGCGCCAACAGATTTACAGTCTGCCCCATTTGACCGCTCTGGTATCCCCCCGGGATATTCGTCAGGTGATGAATTGGTGAACCGGTGATTTCAATCAATGAATCAATGAACACTTATGATCTGTTCTGCTTTCCGTTTGATCCGGAATCCAGAGCCGATGGACGGATTCGAACCGCCGACCAGCTGATTACAAATCAGCTGCTCTACCAGCTGAGCTACATCGGCAATCTTTTCCTTTTTTGAAAAGGACTGCAAAAGTATGAACAATTTGAATACGAAACAAGGATTTCCAAAAATTAAACCCGAAAAAGGCATATTTTTTTTAACAAATTCTGTACCGAACTCCAAAACCATTGCCAGCAGTGAGTTTCCGTAAATCACGAAGGCAACCTCCAAATGGTTGCCTTCGTGATTGTCGTTAGCAATGGGCAATTAGCTGCCTCTTACTTTATCCTTATGTTTTACAAGTTGTTTGCGCAATGCTTCCGCGGCAAGGTCAATCGCCGCTTCAAAAGTGGTCGCTTCCTTCTTGGCAAAGAGATCATACCCTTTAATTAAAAGACGCACTTCGGCAATTTTATTATCCGGGGCTTCCGTATTATCCATTTTTAAGATTACCTCACTGCCAATCACTCCTTCAAAAAAAGTGTGCAGTTTTTCCAGTTTTTCATTGATAAAGGCTTCTAATTTCTTATCCGCCTTGAAATGGACAGAGTTAATTTTAACATTCATTCCTACCTCCTTTTTTACGCCTTTGGATGGGCTTGTTTGTAGATTCTCTTCAATTTATCAATCGTGTTGTGTGTGTAAACCTGGGTCGCTGCAAGGTTTGCATGGCCCAGAAGTTCTTTGACAGCATTCAACTCAGCTCCGTTGTTCAGGAGATGTGTTGCAAAAGTATGCCGCAACACATGCGGACTCTTTTTTTCGAGGGTGGTTACCTCCCCCAGATACCGCGTGACAATGCGATACACCATCCTGGGATAAACAGGTTTTCCCCGATCGGTCAGAAACAGGTTATTGTCCTCACCAAATGATTCTTTTTTCGCGGTGAGGTACACTTTCAGCATGACATCAAATTTATTGCTAAACGGTATCAGGCGTTCTTTATTTCGTTTGCCCAACACTTTGAGAGTATGCTGGTGAAAATCAATGTCGGTTTCCTTCAGGCTGACCAGTTCTGACAGTCGCATGCCGGTTGAGTAAAACATCTCAAGGATAAGTTTGTCACGAACGGCTGGATACCCCTCCCCAAAAACAACATGATCCAGCAACAACTCCATTTTATCTTTTTCAACAAAAACCGGTAACCGTTTGGAAATCTTGGGAGAAGTGATTTTTTTCATCGGGTTTATCTCCACAATCCCTTCCCGTAGCAGATATTTATAAAACGATTTGAGTGTGGTGAGTTTGCGGTTTACCGATCTTGTACCGATACCATGTTCCATCCTGTTAACAAGCCAGGAGCGAATCATCGGGTGGGTTACCTCAGGAATGTCAGCGATGCTGTACTGTTGATTAAGATACTCAAAAAACTGGTCCAGATCGATCCTGTAGGCAGTTATTGTATGCGAAGAATATCTTTTTTCGTATTGCAGATATGCAAGAAAGCGTTGTTTCACCGATCACTAAAAAAAGAAGAAATTTTACCGACAACTAACTATCTGGTAAATATACAAAAATATTGACCGGAAACAAAATTTCTTCTGATAAAAATATAAAGCGCTGTTACTTGGCGGCTTCGGCGTCTTGGATTTTCTGAATATAAATTGCCTTGTTGACTGCTTCCCGATGTTTGATGGACGGTTTCGTAAATTTCTGACGTTCACGAAGTTCTTTCACAACGCCAGTCTTTTCAAATTTACGTTTCAGTTTCTTCAAAGATCTGTCAATGCTTTCGCCTTCTTTAACAGGTACGATAATCATGCTTTTCGCTCGCTTTCTTATTAATGTGAATACTAATTATTTATAAAGGGCTGCAAAATTACAATGTTAATTCGGTATTTCCAAAATAATTTGAGGATATTCGTGATGGAACAGGGGAAAGGGGGTGACAAATGACAAGTGACAAGTGACAAGTGACAAGTGCTGCACGAAATCACATATCAGGGATCGGCAAAAGGATTCTCATGGTCTAAAGGTTTGTTAAGATAAAATCGGTCATCCGCCTGTAGAGATGCATACTCGTGTTTTTACCGGTATAAATCCCATGATTGCTGTTGGGGTAAAATTGGGATTCGAATTGCTTGTCTGCTCCCACCAGTGCGGTCACCATATCGTAAGCATTCTGGGGATGCACGTTATCATCAGCCATACCACAGATAAGCAGCAACCTGCCTTTCAGTTTCGCAGCATGATTCACCGGGGAGTTAGTCTCATAACCCTCATTATTTTCACCGGGGGTGCGCATGAAACGCTCGGTGTAAATGTTGTCATAATATTTCCAGTTTGTTACGGGAGCTACCGCGATTCCAAAACTGAAATAATCCGCACCCTTTGTAAGACAGGAGAGGGTAAGATAACCCCCAAAACTCCATCCCCACATGCCGATCCTGGTTTTATCAACATATCCGAGCGTTCCCAGGTACTTGGCGGCTTCAATCTGGTCGAGGGTTTCATATTTCCCCAACTGGAGATAGGTGCACTTCTTAAACTCTTCTCCCCTGCCCCCGGTTCCACGGTTATCAACCGATACGACGATGATACCATGCTGCGCCCACAATTGGTTCCACGAGGATACCGCCCCCCAGGTGTTGTTTACGGTCTGGGAACCAGGGCCACCATAGATGGTAAACAGGACAGGATACTTTTTGGCCGGGTCAAAGTCGGGCGGCTTTACCATCATGCCATTCAGTTCCGTTCCGTCTTCAGTCCTGAATTTAAAAAATTCCACTTTGCTGAACTGGTATTCTGCAGTGATCTCCCTGAGTTTCGAATTGTCCTGCAACATGCGAACTTCTGTTCCATTCGATTTGTACACGGCGATGTAAGCGGGGGTATTGACATCCGACCATTTGCCAATATAGTATGTAAAGGTTTTATTAAACTCAGCAGAGTTTCCTCCTGGCCTGGAATTCAATTTAAGATGCTTTTTCCCGTCAAGACTTACCATACAGATATCTTTGTCCATGGGAGAAGTTTCCGTGGAGGAATAATAGACCACTCCGTCTTTTTCATCGACTCCCAGTATATCAGTCACCTCAAAGTTGCCTTTGGTCAGCTGGCGGACAGGCTTCCCGGTGATATCGTACAGGTAGATATGCCGGTAGCCATCTTTCTCGCTGGAAAGGATAAACCCGGCATTATTCTTCAGAAAACAGAGATGGTCGTTTACCTCGATATAATATTTGTTCTCTTCCGTATAGATCACCTTTGAATTGCCTGTAGTCGCGTCAGCAATCAACAATTCAAGTTTGTTCTGGTGACGGTTCATCCGGTACAGCGCCAGGGTGTTGACATCTGTCGTCCATTTAATCCGGGGAATATAAACATCTGTTTCTTTCCCGATATCCACCGGGGTGATCTTTTTCGAACCAAGATCAAACAGGAAAATGCTGACGATTGAATTGTCTTCGCCAGCTTTGGGATACTTATATTTGTACTGTTCGGGATAGAGGTCACCATAATAAGTAAGCTGGTATTCCTTCACCCTGCTTTCATCAAACCGGTAAAAAGCGATCCTTTTTCCATCGGGCGACCAGAAATAGGCCTGTGAGAACTCAAATTCCTCCTCATACACCCAGTCGGTGGCACCATTGATGATCTCATTTTGTTTGCCGTCGCTGGTAACCTTATACTCGGCGGTTGTCTCCAGGCCGGGCTGGTTGCTCCCGGCATTGAGTAATTCCGGGGCTAAATCCTTAATGAAGATATTGTTATCCCTGACAAAAGCAATTTTAGTCCCGTCAGGAGAAAAAGTGGCAAGGCGTTGCTTCCCGTTCTTTGACAGGGGAAAAAGTTTTTCCGTTTTCCGGTCATAGATATAATAGTTTGCCTTGGACGACCTGCGATAGATCGCCTCTTCACCGGTCGAGAATAAAATTTTCGTTTCGTCATTACTGAATTTAAAACCGCTCATGGGTATAGCGGCTGTATCGCCTGGGGGGATCAGCTGCTTCGAAGTAACAATTGTCCCGGAATAGTTGCCGGTGGCATATTCATAAAAATTGAGACTGTCTTTCTTCAACTGGCAATAATGTTCACCGTCATTCAGCGACTGCACTCCCGGAAATCCCTTTGAGGAAAACTTCCGGTTTTTATAAATATCCTCCAGGGTAATGACTTTCTTGTCGCCCTGGGCTAAGGCAGCCATCTGGAGGGAAAAGAGAAACACGAAAAGTAAAATATTGACAGTTCTTCGGTTCATACTGAAAGGGAATTGGTGAAATGGACTAATTTTGAATTTCAAAATTAGAAATTTATGCTTAAAGAGGTTGAATTATTCGATGTATTTCAGGAAACACTCGATAAACTGGACGGTGAAGGGGTATTGCTTGTTGCGGGGGATCCCCCGAACCCCATGACCATCGGATGGGCCACCATCGGCCACATCTGGAACAAACAGATCATGACGGTGCTGGTCAGGCCTGTGCGCCATACCTTCAGCCTGATGGAAGCTGTCAGCGACTTTTCGGTGTGCGTGCTGCCAGATCAATTCAGCAGGGAGTTAAATATTTGCGGAACCAAATCAGGCCGTGACATCGACAAAATTGAAGCCTGCGGGTTCAACATCGAAAAATGCATCAGGGTGGATGCTTATTATATTGCCGGATCTGCCATTCATTTTGAATGCAGGGTGGTGCACAAGCATTTCCTGGATGCTGCCACGCTGGATCCGGGAATAGTTCAACGATACTACCCGATGAAGGATTTTCATATGGTCTATTATGGGGAGATTATGGGGATATACAGGGCGTGACGATTTACGATTTACGATTTACGATTTACGATTGATGCGTGGCTCGCGGCGGATAATCAACTGGCAATTATAACAAGTTTACCTCCTGACACTAACCATTAAGTGAAAAAGTCTGGAGAAGGTTCTTGCTTATGAAAAGAATTGGTATATTTGCACCCTCGCGGGATGTTAGCTCAGTTGGTTTAGAGCATCGCCTTGACAGGGCGGGGGTCGTGGGTTCGACTCCCTCACATCCCACAACAGAATCCTTGAAAATCAAGGGAAATCAATGAAAACCGCCGCTCCAGGCGGTTTTTCTTTTACAGTACGTTACACCAATTTACCCCCTGTTCATAACTTTTACTGGCAACTTTGGCTATAATGTTGCCAGTGCGTACCTTTGTACTGGCAACATTTTTCAATTTCACTGGCAACTTTATAAAACGACAATGGCGACAGTTAAATTCTATTTAGACAAGGAACGTAAGAATGGATCTTTGATCCTGGTCACCTTCACCTTCAACCATGAACGGTTAAGATTTTCAACAGGATTAAATGTACCTAAAAAGGCATGGGATGACGAAGATCAAAAAGCCAAACCGGTAAAGGATT
>CAIKNA010000014.1 GCA_903828645.1 uncultured Bacteroidales bacterium | reverse complement strand
TTCAGCTGCATGCAGGTGCTTCCATCCCTCCAGTGAGGGCAACTTCAACTCAAGGGCTTTTAGTTCCGGTTCTGTTTCATCCAGGCTGATGGCAACAACCTTCATCTTCTTCTGCATTTCGGGTTGCTGCTGCCAGGGGTACAAATGGTCGACCATCTCCACACAGTGGCTGCATCCCGCCGACCAGAAAATGAGCAGGGTGTATTTGCACGGTGTTTCAAACCCGCTCAGTTCAAAAAGTTTGCCTTCCGGGTCTTTCATGGATATGTCGGGGGCTTTGCTTCCAACGACCAGGGTTTCCATCCCTTTCAGCCGGCGCTCTATCTCCTGTCTTTTGGAAGTGAGGCAGTTTGGATCATCAAGGAATGGTTCCAACGCTTTCATCCCGGCAGTGATTGCATTTGATTCATAGCCTTTGTAAAAATAATCGACCATCCAGCCATACACCAGCGGATCGCCTTTTTTGGCCCTCCCGATCGCGATTTTTCCGGCCAACGGAAAAAGGGAATCACGCAAGGCTACGGTGGTGGCCTGACGGCCATACAGATTTACATATCCGTCCATCCATTTGTTCAGCTCGGCTGTTTTTAACAACAGGGGATCTTTAAAATCCATGCCGTCAAAATAGTGGTCGATGAGGCTTTGGATCCTTTCTGTTTCGGAACCTTTCCAGGTAGTTTCCGGCACATACTGAAAAGCATACAGGTTGCTCACAAAGAGCGCTGCATCCTGTTTTGCCATGGTTTTAAGCCACTGGTTGTAGATTTGCCGCCGCTGTTCGTATTCGGTGATGCCCTGCTGGTAAAAGGCCGATCCTGTTTCATCATAGTTCATTAAAAAATTCTGCAGCAAACCCAACTTCTCTTTTTTCTTTCCATTATCCCTGGAAAACTGCACGAAGGTGGCGTTTTCTTTTTCACCCGGTTGAAACCGGGTGCTGTCGGCGTTGTTGCAATATTTCGGACTCACCCAGAGTTCCAGGTTCTGTTCATAGGCGAAGATATTTTTCTCTGAAGGGTAAGGCGTGCTGGACTCCTGTTCCCTGTAATCGAACCTCAGTACAAACTCGCCGGGCAAATGATCTTTGGTGATTGTAATTTTAGTTGTTTCGCCATCTTTCACCCCCGGTACCTCCACAATGGGCTTGAAGGTTTTTGAAACAGACAGGGCCAGCAGGCTTACTTTACTGTCGTAAACTCCGCGCAGGTGGATGGTTATCGTTACATCCCCGGTTTGTGCATAACTGTAACAGGGGAGAATGAATGCCAGAAGCGCAACAGCGGCAATGATCCTTTTTATGCGTGCTAATTTCGGTTTAACCATTTTTCAATTCGTCCGTTAAGCATGATATTGTCAGCAAATTGTCCATCCCGGATTTGCCCGGGCTTTTTCCACTCATTTTTTTTACAAATATACAACCCGAAATTCACTCCGGGAACTCTTTTGTCCCGAAATTTAATCAGGATATGTGTATTTTCGTGCTTCACGCTCCCTGTTCAAGTTATTCTTTAAGACAGCGCACTGTCAGTCCGGACGCCTTGCTGCTGATGTTCGTATCGCCATAGCTGCTGTTGAATGAGTAGTCCCAGCCGATAGAACCCGTTAGAACCCCTCCAGTAAAGCGAACCATCGCTGACAACCAGCAACCCTGCCGCATGGAGTTTTAAGTCTGAATCCCAGGGGCCGTTCCAGCTGGTCCAGCCAATGCTTACATTGCCCCATTCACTGAATGTTGGGATTCGCCATCCGGCGCCAAGTTCAAGGGCACATGGATCGTTCGCAGATTCCCAGTCAAGGTTTTCATTGATGGAGGTTATTGTCCATGCCGGTTCGGTTGTTCCGGCATTTTTGTATCCCTGCCTGCGGTTAAACTGCCAGTACCAGCCGGCCGATGGTTCTGTGGCATCGTTCACGGCGGTTGCCTGGTGGCTGGCGCCAAGGTTGCTGGTAATCCAGCATTTGGATTGTTCACCCGGAATATTTGTCACTGTGCCATAGGTGACTGTTTTTGAAACCGGGGCTATATCACCTGCCAGGTGGTTAATGGTGAAAGGAATCCCGCAGGCAAAACAAGCCTGTGTGGTCTGAGTCAATGCGGCCGGGGTGGAAGTGCCGCAGGCATTATAGGCCCAAACATAACGTGTGTAAACAGTGCCACAGGCCAACCCGGTTTCGGTTTTTGCCGTAGCGGCAGCCATTTCGGTTGCCGTCGCATAATCCGCCGTCGTGTTCCATTTATATCCTGTGGCACCGGCAACCGTATTCCAGTTCCATATAATCTGATTTGCCGTTGACAGGTGAATTCCGGCCACCGGAGTGGCAAGCAGGTTTGTGATCAGCTGGTACCAGCCTGTGCCATTATAAAATTCAATGGTATTGGAGGTGGAATTGTAGATGACCAGACCTGTTACCGGAAGGATCAGATCGCGCTGCTGATTTGTCAACCGTGGGATAAGAACACCCTTTTCGTTTGAAGAGACATCCGGCATCGCCGAAGGGTCGGGAGCCAGGCTACCCGTGTTTACAGCAACCCCGATCGCTGGCTGGCTTCCTCCGGCACCGGGAATTCCTGTGGAAACGGAACATACATTGATCCAATGGGTTCCGTTGTAATAATTCAGCTGATTTGCATCGGTATTATAAACGATCAACCCGGTTGCGGGTGATTGAATTAAATCACGTGATGAGGTTGAAATCCTCGGAAATAAAACACCCCTTGTGGGATTGTTGATGTCAAGCATCGCAGAATTATCGGGCAAAACATTGGGCGCGGCATTGATGGAAACACCTCCTCCGGGGTTGAGTGTTCCGGCTGATGAAGAGATGAAAGTGGCTCCCAACTGATGCCAGAAGCTCCCGTTGTAATAGTTATAGAGGTTTGCTGTCGTGTTATATATCAGCAAACCTTGCGCGGGAGAGGGAATCAGGTCGCGGTCAGCGGTTGAAATTCGAGGGATCAGCAATCCACGATTGGTTGCACTTACATCCAGCATTGCTGAAGGATCTGGCGGGCTGCCGCTGGTGTTGACGGCTACCTGCGAATATACAAGACTGCTGTAAAGCACCAGG
>CAIKNA010000013.1 GCA_903828645.1 uncultured Bacteroidales bacterium | reverse complement strand
TGGTAATAATTGGAGGAAGATCCGCTGGTGAATAGCCACTCATAAGTACCCCCTGTGAGATCACCTCCTGTTGCCGCCACGCTGAAACTGGTTTGCCACCTGGGTGTACCGGTGGCAATTTTAACCACTTTACCCCCGGTAACCTGTGTGCTGCTCGCCAGGACGAGGTTGTTTGTTGGCGGGTTGATCCAGGTGTTCCATGCCCCGGGCATGTTGAGCCCTTCCGGTGCATAAATTTGTGCCCGGAGAGATGTTCCGGAAAGGAACAATCCCAGTACGATCATGATAACGATCGCTGAAATCCTTGTCATTGAATCTTTTAAAACTCGTAATATTGTATTCATAGGTGTAAAATTAAAAAAAGTGTCTGCGATTTAGAGTGTTGTATGACTTCAAAGGTAGTGTTTTTTGGGCTGGGGCTCCCCGTGGGGAGGGCCGGGGAGGGGGTCCCCCCGTGGGGGAGGGCCGGGAGGGGAAAACTATTGTTTCACCATCATCCTGGTCTGAACCTTGTCTCCACTCACAATCCTCAGGCAATAGACACCTGCCTGAATCCCGGTGACTGAAAATGAAAATTTGCCGGAACCCGTTATAGTTTGCGTGTAAACCCTGCTGCCCTGAACGGAGAACAACTCCAGGAGCGACTGGGCCTTATCGGCAACTCCATGCAGGTCAACCGTGACTTCAGAGGTTGCAGGGTTCGGGAAGATGCTGAACGCGTATCCCCCGGATTCAACCGGGGGAACACCGGTAGTCGCCGCGTCCTTAACAGAAGGCACGGGAGATGCCGTGCAAAACGATCCGTTGGAGGTGATGGAACCCTTCAGGTATCCGCCATTCTGGACTATCGTTCCCGGGAGAAAAATGATATTCTGACCGGCGATCATGGCCACCGTAGCCCCGGATAAAACGTCGAAATAGGTGCCATTCCCGGCAACGGTAATTGTATTCTTGGCATTATAACAAAAGTTCTGTTCGGAAGCGACCGTGACATTCTGCAACGTAAGAACCATCGGGACAGTGGGTTCATTTACTGTCAGCACACCGGCCACGTTATAGATCCCGTCCCAGAAACCGCCTCCCGTTGAGGAGTAGCCTCCGTAAACATAACTCCCGCCATTCAGGCGGAAACGGGTGGCATAATACCAGGTGCCGGCCGAGTTGACTGCAGCGCCCAGGTTTGCGCTGAATTCATCATTTCCAGATAACGGCCCTGTATAAGTGGCGGCAATCCAGCTGCCCCAGGTCGCAGGATCAGCATTGGAACTGCTGTACCCGACCCAGGCCTCCAGTCCTGCTGCCGGCGTTGGTTGTCCGGTAACCCCGGGGATCAGGGCCGCTCCTGTAACCGTGTAAGCCGAACCCAGGTCAATGGTGCCTGCAGGCGGATTCTGTAGATTTGCAAAGGTGATCACGGGGGTCGGGGTTGTAACAGTATAGGTATAGTTGATCCCGCCATTCGTGTTCATTCTGATGGTGAAAAGGTCATAGTCGGAATTGAGGTCTGATACGGTGGAAGAGAAGGCATAGTAAGATACAACAGTGCCTTCGGAAAGACCGGGGATCTGGGCGGTACCCGAGATTCCTGTCATGGCCACAGTCACAGGGACAGAGGAGGCCCAGCCATCTGTGGAATACCTCAGGTAGAAAAGTTCTTCGGGAGCGGGAAGCTGAGACATGGTCAGTGTGATCGCCACAGGATTTCCCGGGTCAACGACGGCAGGAACGGAAACAGTGGCAATGGTGACAGGCTGCGCGCTGGTCTCCATGAAAATGGCCCTGGTATCTACGTAACCGGCATCTTCCCAGTTCATGCAGTACCATTTCCCGTTCGTCACCGTGATGGTATTGTTCGAGCCCCCTTCTTTTGTGTAGAGTTGCAACGTATTCATGGCGACGCTTACATTCGCCCATTTATTTCCCCAAGGGTTACCGGTGGGACCGCTGGTAAAGAGCCATTCATAGCTGCCGCCAACGACATCTCCCCCGGAGGCTGCCACGCTGAAGATCGTTTGCCACCGCTGGATCCCGGTAGCGAATTTGACCACACGTCCGCCGGGAACTTCGGTATAGCTGGCAAGGGCCAGGTTGTTTGTCGGAGGGTTGGTCCAGATGTTCCAGGCCCCGGGCATGTTCAGCCCTTCCGGTTCGTAGATTTGCGCCTGCGCGGAGGTTCCTTTAAAAAGAAGGCCGGCAATAAAAACGACCAGGATGACGGAAATCCGGATCAATGATTTTTCTGAAATAGGTAATTTTTTTTTCATGGGATTCAGGTTTCGGTTTGTTTTGAATGATAGGTCAAAGATAAAACATTTTATGTAACACAAGGAACTCCGCCCGGCCATCCTCTATCGGGAACCCCCTCCCCGGCCCTCCCCCCACGGGGAACCCCCTCCCCGGCCCTCCCCCATGGGGAACCCCCTCCCCGGCCCTCCCCCACGGGGGAGGGAGTTTGATTCGGGTGTTAAATGATTGTAGATATTACATTTAACTACACCGATTGAGCATGTGTTTTTTTCGGGCAAGCCCGAATTCCTGCAAAACAATATTTTAAACAGTTATGACGAAGTCAAAATAAATTGCAAAGAAACACAGCGAATAGTCTTCCATCAACATAAATTCAACGTCGTCTCCAAACTCCCTCCCCCGTGGGGGAGGGTTGGGGTGGGGCCGCTATAGAAGCGGTTGGTCCTCCCTCCCAGGCCTCCCCCGTGGGGGAGGGTTGAGGTGGGGCCGCTATAGAAGCGGTTGGTCCTCCCTCCCTGCCCGCCCCCATGGTGTAGGGAGTTAATTTTTCAGGCACCTCACCGGGAAAGCATTTGTCCTCGCTGATTCATAGTAGGATACAGACGGGTCGACGGTGTTCATCCCATGTGAAATTACGTTGACGGGGCCGACGGGGGTTGAGGTCCAGAACAAGGTGGCCAGGTCTCTGAAGCTCCAGGCATTGTTCAGGTAGAGTACCCCTCCGGGAAGCGCATTGAACCCGGTGGCGCTGATCTTCTGGAGCGGATTGCCCGCGCGGGCATTACCCCCGTAGAAATCAAGAAGTACCGTCCATTCCGGTTCATCGGGCACATGCCATCCGGGGGGGCAGATTCCCTGCGAAGCCGGGGTGTTGTCGTAGGTCATCAGCTCATCCCACTGGTAGAGGGCGCCGGCACCGGTGCAATTGGCCGGATCGTTGTTGTAGCAGTACTTTTCATTCACGCAGTTGTCGCTCTGCAACTGGGTCGACTGGATCCGGAGCCCGTAATCGAGGTTTTCTGCCATCCAGCACTGGGTGGCGGTCGGGGTGACGATCTGGATGGTCTGATAGGACTTGTTGTTGTCGCGGATGTCGATCCAGTCGGATCCGCAAACGAAGGTGGTTTGAGCAGGGTTGTTCTGGATATTGACCACCGCACTGCCGCTGCATCCGGCACTGTTAACATAAGTATAGGTAACCGGGATGGTCCCGGCGCCGGCCACTGCCGGTGTGAATACCCCTGTTGCCGGGTTCACCCCGCTCCCGGAGTAGCTGCCATTCAGCGGCAATCCACCGCGGAGTTTGAAAGGTTTGGCCTCCACCGAGGTGATGAGGTCGAAACAGGGTACAAAGGTCACAAGAGGCGGATCGCTAAGCTGCATGGTGACAGGTGTTGAGACAGCCGGGTTGTTGGTGGCACATGCGGCATCGGAAGTAACTTCACACACAACCATGTCGCCAGCGGCAGGCACATAGGTATAGGTATTTGCGTTGGGGCCAACAGTAACTCCGTTGACAGTCCATTTGTACACCGGGGATGTTCCCCCGTTGGTGGCGGTTGCGATAAAGGCAACAGGAAGGCCGCTGCACGCCGGGTTTTGCGCAGCAGCAACCAATACGGTTACCGGCAATACGGGATTGACGGTAACCAGCCCGGTCTTCACCTCACCAAAGCAGCCGCTCACCGACTTCTCCTGCACCGAAATGGTGTGATTCCCCAGCGCATAGGTGGCATCCCAGGTAATGGAGATGTCGCTGGTGGTAAGCAAAGGCTGCACCACCCCGTCGATCTGCCAGGTGTAGGTGGAACCCGGTACAGGGTTCGGATCGACCCAGTAATGTTTCGTTGCGCCAAAACACACCACATCGGGCATGGCCGACTGGCCCGCCACCCTGAACACGCTGAAGAGGACCATCAGGAGCGCCATAAGCAGCCCATGCCGGGACAAGACATGTCTTCTCCCCATCGACGATCGTGCTATGTACATTGCAGTTTTCAAGTTACATTTTCAGTTTTTATTGAGCGATGCCTGTTGATTCTGATTCATCCATTTTTCTTTCATTTTCAGACCTTTCATGGTCAGCCTTCATTTTTGTTGTTCGCATTTTGACTTTGCATATTATATTTTGCATTCATTCAACTATTTCCCAATGTCCTCCCTTTGCTGGTCCAATTCGTTTAATTAACCCTCTCCTTTTCAATTTGGCAATGTTATTTTCGATTGCGGTCTGGCTTACACCAATCATTTTGCCAAGCCGGGATAAACTTATTTCCGGATTATCCCTGATTGCACTCAATATCAGCTTTTGATTATCACCCAACCCTTCACCCAACTTTTCACCCAACCTATCACCCAACTTCAAGGATGCTTTTGCACCTGATCCATTAAAAACTTTTACACGAAATCCGTTGGGAAGGAGTTGGAATTCGGGCTGTGGAAGTTTGTATGTAGTAAAAGCTTCCAACACCCGCTTAATCCCGGAACCGTATTTTTCAATCAAGCCACTTGTTTTAAACACCTCGGTAATTAGTTTATTTCTTGGTTGTGATACATAGTCATTGGAGAGCAGGTGCTGCAAATCAATATCTGATGGAGCAGCCCCCGGATTGTAAAATTCAATATGGTCGTCAAAGATTTTCAACACAGAATCAAAAGAAGATGTATAATCACGATGTATTACCATATTTAAAACAAGCTCGCGGAGGGCCTCCAAGGGATAATCCCAGCGCTCTTCATTTTCCAGATGTCCGTTGATAATTACCTGCTTATTGATATGTTTCAGAATGAAATTCATTATTTCTTCGGTTTCAGAAAACAAGTCGTTATGCAGGGTCAGACTATCCTTGATGAGGGTAGGTGAGGAAAACCGTCCAAGTTCAATTGTGGTACACATTTCTACACCGGGCATAAACAACAGCCAGCAGGCATGGGTGATTTTATCTTCAGATATTAACTGAAATTTCCGAAGGAATGTGAACGGATCGTCAGTAAAGCCTGAGGGATTTCTGCGGTTAATGATTTCAATCACTTTTTGAACCTTTTCGAGGGATATATCATTGAGCCTTTTATCATTCCTTTGATAAAAATCCCAACTGGTATTGACAGTCCTCAGATGGATATTTACAACCTCCGCTAAAGAAAGGATATGATTCGAATTGGCCGCCCGTTTATAGTATCTGCCTCTCATCGAAACAGGCTTTACCGGATACTCTATTACGCTCATTGCCACAATTTTTTTTTCTTCAATGGTCAGAATTTCTATTTCAGGAATAATGACAGGTGCAGTTTTAGTTTTTATTTCATTTATCCAGTTAACCGTTGTTTCCTTAGTTAATTGAACTCCTTTTATCTCCCCGTTATCTTCAATGCCTAAATAAACAACGCCCCCCTTTGTATTCGAAAAGGCAACCAGGGTAATGATAACATCGTCGCTGAATGTTGTTTTGAATTCAGTACGAATATTCTCGCC
>CAIKNA010000012.1 GCA_903828645.1 uncultured Bacteroidales bacterium | reverse complement strand
GATTTTGTTGCCGGGCGATTTAAGCATGATTTTCCTCTCCTGCTGAAAAAGTTCAAGCACATAGCTTGATCCTTCTTCTGTTTTCGTAAAGCAAAACCACGGTTCGGCAGGATCCTGGCTGATCACCAGGCGATTTTTGTGATAAACCCTTGAAGAATTTTCATGTTCGAATACCATGATATCATGCTGCATCGCAATACGCAGTATTTTATCGACCTGCCTGTCGATAAAGGGACGGATGTGCATCGAAAGTGTCTCTTCCGGGATCGCCTTTAAAAAATCGTTCATTGAAATTCCTTTCCGGGAAAACTGCCTGTGAATTTCAGCATCGGAAAGGGTTTGAACCAGCGGAATGATCTGGTTGAATGCCTGTTGCTGCAAAGGATTCGAATCAACTGACCCGGACCAGGTCAGGCGGTTTTGAAGGACAAACCAGCCTGCCGTCTCCCTTACAACCTCCCAGGGGGCGACGATGGTGCCGAACTGGCGGTGGTGCGTGATCAGCAGGATTGCATGATCCCCGGTTGTCAGGCCATCCATCTCCCGATGAAAAATCCGGCCAGACTTACCGTAGTGGTTAACACCATGCCCCAGATGAGGTCGACAATGGTGATGATCAATGGCCAGTCTTTAACGGTGGCCAGGTTGGTAAGATCATAAGTGGCATAGGTGATCAATCCGAAAAGGGCCGCTTTTACAAGCGTCATGGGCAACGCATTTTCTTTTATCCCGGGAAGTACAACAAAAACAAGGATCCCGAGAATAAACAGGAAATAGAACAGCAGCGCGGCATACCAGTTTATATCGGGCGCCATCAGAAAACCCAGGTGTTTTTTGTAGAATGTGCGGGAGATTACCCCCAGCCACACCATGTCCACGGCAAAAAAGACGCCAAGTGTGGCAAAATAGAGTTTCAAATAATAGGCCATGCCTGATAAAGATTAATGACAAACTGCAACCTTCCGGGTTACAACGGGGTTCCCTTCAACCAAAAGGGTGCAGTAAAAAATTCCGGAGGGTAGTTCACTGATTCTGAAAAAAACTGTGCCTTCCGAGGAAACCGATTCACTGCATTCTACCGGTGTTCCGGAAGGGCTGCGAAGTTCTATGCGGCCGGATGTTCCTGGCGGAATAGCATACCTGATGGCGATTTGATTATTTGCAGGCACCTGTCCGGCGGCGGCGAGGATATAATGAGGGGTTTGTTTATTGCTGGTTGATGTCGGGTAGGTAGAATAATGCACCGTTATGCTTATGGAGTCGGAAGGGTCGGATTCCTTGAAAAAAGTCCAGCGGATGACGCATAATCCCCTGCACCCGTTTGGTCCAAAATGGCAAAAACATCCCGACGCTGTCTCCCCGGGAAGGATGGAAAGCGGGAAAGTTGAAACCATCATGGCTGGTCCATAGCAGTAACCCGCCCAGCAGATGGATGAACTCGCACCGGGCAGCATCGACAGCTCCTCCTTCTTCATCATTACCTGGAGGCTGTTTGCAGTGCTGTTGGTGAGGTGAAGCCATGTAATAAGCTGCAAGGTGTCTGAAGGGCCCGACTGAAACACCTCCGTACCATTGCCAAGAGCCCTGGAATCATCGGCAAGCTTGAAACTCTGCGAATTGCAGGTCAACCAGGCACCGAATACCAGGAAAAACACCGGGAGAAATTTTTTCATGGTTCAAAGATAGGAAAATTTGATTTAATCCGGGAGGGCTGATTCTTATTTTGGGACGACCTTTTTCCGTCTCCCTGCCAGCCACCATGAAAAAAAACCGCTGATCAGGATGAAGAGTGTGGAGAGGCCAACGAGCGGAACGATTAAGATGTAAAACGGTCCGAGGACAGACTCGAAAATTCGCCCCGTATGGATCTCCAGCGCAGTGTTCCAGAGCGAAACCGGGCTTGCGGCAACAATTGGCTGCGGGACCGGCGGCAAAGGGTTCTTCCCTTCCAGGGAGAAAGCCCCGCGGGCATAATCGAACAAAATGCGGGTGGAGTCGTTGCACCGGATATACCCGGCAACGGTTACCTTGCCGAATGGCGGTCCGCCCTGGCCTGTATCGAGGTATTCCGTCCGGGTAATGCAGTCGATGGTACGGCCGGTGGCCGGCTCCCAATCGAAGATACCGCTGAAAGAGCCCACCAGGTAATGGCCGGGGCCGTTCTTCTCAAAAACATTGATCCCCATCACACTCACGGGAGGTTGCACGGGAAACAGTTTCAGGTCGCTTCCAAACCGGTCGCCGGAGTAATAAAAGCCGTCGCCGGCCGCA
The DNA here is from genome assembly GCA_903828645.1 of uncultured Bacteroidales bacterium. Taxonomy (GTDB): domain Bacteria; phylum Bacteroidota; class Bacteroidia; order Bacteroidales; family FEN-979; genus CAIVAT01. Next base: position 19,708 of record CAIKNA010000012.1, on the reverse strand, counting down.
ACCATGAATCTTTTGTTTTCCTCATCATACAGCAGATCGCGGAACCGGTCGAACCATGGATTTGGATTGTCGAGTTCGGTGTATTTCAGCTTTGCCACCCTTACCCCGGCAATCGGAATAAGCAGAGGCGGCCTGAGAAAAATCCCGGCAGCGGTATTGAGAAGGAGGACCAGGATGGCCCAGGATCCGATCACATTGTGCCATTTCAACGACATCCTGTTGAACCGTTTCAGTTTTGCCCGCGACAGATCCCCTTTTAGTTTTTTCAACCGGTAGGGCACGAGAAACCATGTCAGGCCTGTGATGCACAGGACCACCAGGATGATGCCGATACTGTCCACGATCAGTTTCCCCGCCAGTCCATAAATTTCACCGCTGTGAATCACCCAGATGGTTTTGAACAAACCAACCTTGCCGTCGTTGTCTTCGCCCTTTGGCACAGGGATTTCATGGAATCCGGAGGAGCCCGGTGTGCTCCTGGCCGTAAAAAGGTTCGACCGGGTCATCACCAGCAAACTATCGCCCAGCTGCAGCACCTTCACCACCCGCGCATGAGCTGCCGGAATGGCGACCTTTTCCCAGGAACCGCCATGAAAGTGGTACAACCCGAACAGGGTGCCCGCATAGAGCCCCGCGACCCGCGACCATGACAGGGTATTTATTTTCCGGTTATCGGTCCCTTCCGGAAATCCAGCATTCATATCCTGAAATGATCTGAAAGTGCTGTCGGTCAGCCACACCCCGATGTTGCCATATACCAGGATGCTGTCGCCACCGGCTTTTACCGATCCTTTCACAGCACCAAGATTCCAGTTATTTAACCGGTAGCCGGGTGGCAAAAACCTGCGGCTTACATCCATACCCGAAAGCAACTCCCGGTGGTTGAGGACCATTCCTGAAACCGCGAAAAACAGGATAAAAAATGTGGCTGCCAGGCTAAACCACCTGTGGTATTTGCGGAAAAATTTCACCTTGTCGCCATTTCACTCCCCGGCTATTTTTTGAAGCAGGTGTGAAACATCCCGTCGTCTCCCGGCTCCGAATGAATTTCAAACCCGGCTGCGGTCATCTTTTCGATCATTGGTGCGGGTGGAAACGGGGTGATGATCTCAAATACTTCTCCCGGTTGCAGGGCTGCACATTCCTGTTGAACCTGGTCCAGCGGATGGATCCCCCGGGCCAGCAAAGGCCTCGCATCCAGGGAAATTTTGATATTGCTTTTATGAAACCATGCAGGCTTATTCATTTTCGGATATTTTAATTGTACTTATTTCGTCGATTTCTTATAGGTCAACAGCCGCTGATCCCCGCTGATCCTGCGCTTTTCAGTCAGTTCCTGCGACATCTCCAGCGTTCCCAGGTAGTCTCCCTGTTCATTCCGGAGCGCAAAATATTCAATGTGGATGAATTTCCCTCCCATCTGGATCCAGAAGGGGGCGCTGTCTGCTCTCCCTCCCTTAAAATCGGCCACGATCTGGTCTACGATATGCACACTCGAAGGCGGGTGGCACATGCGCACATCCCTCCCGAGGATAGCCCGGTTCCGGTCGAAAATGCGCTCCCTGCCCTGGGAAAAATACTTCACCTTGTCGTTGCGGTCGACAAAAGTAAGGTCAACCGGCAACGTATTGAGGATTGCCAGCAGCTCTTCGGAGGTGAATTTTCCGCTGGGGAGGTTGATGGTTCCCTCTTCGGCCGAGGTCTCCTCCGCGATATCCACTCCCTGCGGTTTCCAGCTAACATCCGGATCGTAGAGGCAGTAACCTATTTCATTGGTTTGCCTGTAAATATCGTACCAGTCGGTCTCCGTAAGCTTATCGAGGGTCATGGGAAGAAGTATCTCTTCCTCCTTCATGATCATGTCGGTAATGGCCTTTACGGCGGGGGCCAGGTGGAGTTCCACCTTTACCTGCATCCTCTCCGGTGTGAATTCACCGGGCATGTTGAGCGCATCGATCGCATTTTTCAACAGCTGGCGGGTTTCATCGTGTTTGCCCCACATCACCTTCGGAGGGCCGGTGATTCCATATTTCTCCAGGAACGGGAACAGGAGGTTTTCCTTGCGGCGGTAATGTTTGTCTACATCCGCCAGGCTGTTGAAAAGAGCTTTCACGGTATTGACATATTTCTCTTTCCCAGGCCCGGAGAGTTCGGTTCCCGCCCTGGAAAAGAGTTCGTGAAGTTCATTGGCTGCCTTCTCCAGCTCACGGTTTTCCCTTCTGAAGGTGTCCACCGGATGGCCTGGAGCCACAATTTTCATTCCCGAAAGGTCAATGTGGCCCTCCAGCGCCTGGCTGTGCATGTCACAAAGCCGGAGGACCTCCGATTCGGGCAGCCCTTCGCTGATGAGTTCCTGCTCCACCTCCACCACCTCACCGTAAGGTATTTTCGTCAATAGTTCGATCATGCGTGCCCGCACCGCTTCCGGCGCCACGCCTTCGTGCAGTTGAAGGATCATGTGTTTGAGAAGGTCCTTCCTGCTTTGAGAGTTGTTGATAAGTTCGCTCATGTTTTTGGGTTTTTTGATCCCCTGGCTGAAGCCTGGGGTTAGCCTTTTATCATTGTCAGCACCATTTTGAACTTTTCCAGGGCGCTCACTGCGTGCGGAATGCCGGCAGGCATGATGATGGCCTCACCGGTAGTCAGGATGAAGGGCACTTCATTGATGATAATTTCCGCTTTCCCTTCAATAACCTGCAACATCGCATCGTAGGGAGCCGAATGCGTGCTCAGCCGCTGCCCCTGGTCGAATGAAAACAGGGTTACATTGCCAACGGGACGGTCAATGACCTGCTTGCTGATGATTCCCCCGGAGGAATAATCCACCTTTTCGGGGAACCGGAACACGTTTGAGTGTTCGAAAATGTTTTTTTCCATAGTTTTTGTTTTTTCACCGGGTTAAAACCCGGTGTTGGGTTGATTTTTTCACCGGGTTGAAAACCGGTGCTGGATAGTTTTTAAGAATTCAAAGTGTAAAGTGCAAAGTCAAAGTGCAAATTTTAAGAAAGATGATTGTCTGCGGTTTTGCATTTTGACTTTGCATTTTGATTTTTTTAATTATTTTTTTTCAAAGGACCACCCGCCTTTTAATCCGAAGATAAACCAGGCCAGCGCCAGGGTTCCGACGGCAAAAATCGTATCGCCGATCACCCTGAGCCAGCGGAAGAATACGATGGTGGGATCCTGCATGAAATCGGCAGAACGTGCATACCACATGCCTGTTCTGACACTGACCCATGTTTGGGCAAGCCCGACGGGCAGCACGCTGATCAGGACCATCAGGGCAAGCCCGATGTTGATCGACCAGAAAGCGAACTTCACCCATTTTTCATGCCATACTTTCTCCGGTTCCATGCTCTTTAATACGAAAAGCATGAGCCCGATCCCGAGCATGCCATACACGCCAAACAAAGCGGTATGTCCATGGACCGGGGTCGTGTTGAGACCCTGCATGTAATAGAGGGCGATGGGGGGGTTGATCAGGAATCCGAAGATGCCGGCGCCCACGAGATTCCAGAAGGCGACCGACAGGAAAAAGTAGATGGGCCATTTATACCCGGCGATCCAGTTCCTGCTTTGCGATATCTTATAATTCCCGTAACCTTCAAATCCCATCAGCACGAGCGGAACCACTTCGAGCGCGCTGAAGGTCGCCCCCAGCGCGAGGACAGCGGTTGGAGTTCCCGTGAAATAAAGGTGATGGAACGTTCCAAGGATTCCTCCCGATAAAAATACAATGGTGGAAATAAGCACACTGGCTGTGGCTGTGGCAATCCTGACCAGTCCAAGGCGGACAAAAAGAAAAGCAATGGCCACGGTGGCGAAGACCTCGAAGAATCCCTCCACCCAGAGGTGAACCACCCACCAGCGCCAGTATTCGGCAACGGCAAGATTGGTCTGGCGTCCCCACATCAGCCCGGCACCATAAAATACGGCAATGGCGATGGTTGAAATGAGGAACATGGTCAGCAGGGATTTGTTCTCCGATTTTGCCCTGAGGGCGGGCATCAGTCCGCGGGCCATCAGCACCAGCCAGATGATAAGTCCGACAAACAGGAACAACTGCCAGAAACGGCCAAGGTCGACATATTCATATCCCTGGTGACCGAACCAGAAGTTGGTTACCAGCCCAAGACGTTGCATGACGCCGAACCATTGGCCGATAAGCGAACCGGCTACGATTACCAGCAGGGCGATGAATAGGAAATTTACACCCAGTGCCTGGAACCGGGGTTCTTTCCCCGAAACGGCCGGTGCCAGGTAAAGCCCTGTTGCAAGCCAGGAGGTGGCAATCCAGAAGATTGCAAGCTGGATATGCCAGGTGCGCGAAATCGAATAGGGAAGCAGGCCTGAAAGCGGCAGCCCGTAGAAGGCCTGCCCCTCCACGCCGTAGTGGGCGGTGATCACTCCCATCAGGATCTGAACAAGGATGAGGGCTGTGACAACCCAGAAATATTTCAGGGTGGCTTTCATCGAAGGGGTGAAAATACCCCCCAGCAGGGGATCCTTTGAAGGGATTTCACTTTCAGTGAGTCCCTCCTCTTTCCGGGAGGCGTAATACCAGCCCATAAGGCCGATACCGGCAATGAGCATGATCACGCTGAACCCGGTCCACAGTATCAATGAACTGGTGGGCTTGTTGTCTACCAGTTCTTCCGACGGCCAGTTGTTTGTATAGGAAATTTCGCTTCCCGGGCGGTCGGTTACACAGGACCACGATATCCAGAAAAAGAAGGCGTTCATCTGGCTCATCCTTCCCTGGTCCCTGATGGTGTTCGGGGGAATGGCGTAAGCATCACGCAATTTCTCCAGCTTGGGATCGGCCATGAACAGACCGGCGTAATGTTCTCCTACGGCCCTGATGGCCTGCGCCCTCAATGGGGAGATGATAATGTTACCCGAAACGGGATCATGGGTGTTGGTGCGCACTTCATGTTGCAGCCTCACCTTAAGCATCGCTTTCTGCTCGGCGGTTACATTGGCATAACTTTTATGGTAGGATGTATCCGCAAGGTAATCGAGGATGTACACCGATTCGCGGTGCAGCCAGTCGGCCGACCAGTCGGGAGCAACATAGGAGCCATGGCCCCATACCGTTCCCACTTCCTGTCCCCCGATGGATTGCCACACATTCTGTCCGTCTTTGATATCCTGGCCCGAAAACAGCACGGTCCCGGCCGTGGTCACCACCTCCGAAGGGATCGGCGGAGCCTGTTTGTAAATTTCCCGCCCATAATAGATCAGGACTGAAAATGAAATTGTCATCACGGCGATAAAGCCGAACCATAGTTTTCTCGTTTTCATACCCACTCCTCCTCGATAACTTCTCCCTGCAGGCTGACAATCGCCTGTTTGATGGGAATGTTCCGGCAGGCATTGGTCCGGGCGGTTTGTGCCATATGCAGAAGCCCCCCGCAACAGGGCACCTCCATCATCACCACCGTGAGCGAGTTGATCTTCGTGTCGGCGATCATGGAGGAGAGTTTCTGGATATAGGACTCTTTGTTGCTGTCCAGCTTCGGACAGGCAATGGCAAGCGATTTCCCCTTGAGGAATCGTGCGTGGAAATTACCCATGGCAAAGGCAGCGCAGTCGGCAGCCAGCACGACATCGGCATTTTTAAAATAGCCTGCCTGGGGATTGAGCAAATGCAGCTGAACCGGCCACTGCCGTAGTTCTGAGCCTGCGCCCTGTGTCTCAACCGCCGCGATGGCAGGAGTTTCATTCCCGGGTTTTTCATCGCGGAAATCCCTGGCCATTGAGCCGGGACATCCACATTCACCAGGTGAATGCTGTTCTTTTTTTTCCGGACCCATCATGATGTTGTTTTCTTTTAAATAATCGATTGCCTGTTGTAAAAATTCCGTCTCGTTATGATCACGAAGATGCTCCAGGTGGGCCAGGATGGTGTTTCTCCCTTTGGGGACCATGATCTCCATCACTTTGCGCTCATCATAAGGCTCTGCTTCACGCTCGATGATCTCAATCGCACCTTCGGGGCAATGGCCGATGCAGGCACCAAGCCCGTCGCAAAACAAATCACTGATGAGTCTTGCCTTCCCGTCGATGAGCTGCATGGCTCCTTCGTGACAGTTTGGAATGCAAATTCCGCAACCATTGCACTTTTCTTCGTCGATCTGGATAATTTTCCGCTTCATATATTATAGGTGTATTTAGGTATCTAATTGCCTCTATATGTATAAAAAAATTTAGAGATACGATTGCAGGGTCTGCTCATTTAAGAACTTTTTGAATTCCGTGGTCAGTTTGTTTACAACAGTTCCCATCAGGCAGCGGTCAAATCCGCAAAGATCGTAAGACAAAGGACATTCGCCCACATCAAGCTGACCTTCGATAGATACATAAATATCAAGCAAACTGACGTTTTTCGGATCCATTTTCATCGAGAAACCTCCCGCCGGGCCCCTTACCGATTTAAGCATGTCGTTCTTGACCAGGCGTTGTAAAACTTTCGCAATATGGTTCTTTGAAAATCCTGTAATTTCTGCGATCTTTACCGCATTGATTCCGTTTCCGGAACGGGCAATCAAAACCATGCTGTGAATTGCGATCGAAGAGGCTTCTGACAGGGCAAAGATCTTGGACATAATTTATTCAGGTACTTGAATACGCAAATGTAAATAGATTTTTGTAATCTCCGACAAAAAACAGATATTTTTTTCAATTTTTTGTATATTATTGTATATCTGTCTGATAAAAATATTGCTGATGCTTTTTTTAACAGATTTCTTAACCACTGAACGATGAGAACTGTTTATTTAATAACGCTGTTTTGGGGAATTTCGTTGTTGTCGTGGTCACAAAACTACCCGGTTGGCCATCAAACCATCCTCTTCACCGATTCAGCCAGGGGAAACCGTCCCGTCCCTTCAGAACTCTACTATCCGGCCACCATTGCCGGAGAAAACACACCCCTTTCAACAGGCATGTTCCCCGTGATTGTATTCGGACACGGATTTCAGATGGGATACGATTCCTATACCTACTTTAAAAACGCCATGGTTCCGTCGGGGTACATCGTGGTTTTTCCGAAAACCGAAACCTCGCTGGCCCCCGACCATGCCGCATATGGCGCCGATCTTGCCTTCCTGGTGGTGCAGATGAAAGCCGAAGGACTGAATCCCGGTTCCCCGTTTTTTCAGCACATTGACAGTACTTCAGCCATAATGGGACATTCCATGGGAGGAGGAGCTTCTTTCCTGGCGTGCAAAAATAATGCAACGCCCACCGCCATGGTCACCTGGGCGGCTGCCGAAACCGTTCCCTCTGCCATCTCTGCAGCGCGAAATATCACCATTCCATCACTTGTATTTGCCGCAGATATGGACTGCATCACCCCTCCGGCACTTAACCAGGTGCCAATGTATGATTCGCTCGCAGGCGATTGCAAGGTTTTTATCAATATCAGGGGCGGCGGCCATTGTTACTTTGCCGATGCAAACTTTGTTTGTTCCATTGGAGAACTTGGCTGCCCCGCATTTACCATCACCAGGGAGCAGCAGCATGCCACGACCCTTGATTTCACGAAACTTTTCCTGGACCATTGGTTGAAAAACCAGTCCAGTGCCTGGACCATTTTCATGGATTCGCTGAACGGCTCACCCCGCATTGCCTTTCAAAAGGCCTGTACAACAACCTCCGCATCCACAGGTTTTCAACTACTGCCGTTTCAGGTATTTCCGAATCCCGCCGGGGATGTTGCCTCCATCACCGGACACTGCGGCTTGAAAGACCATCTTACCATCAGCATCTCCGATATGTATGGCAACAAAATGGATGACTATGCAATCATGCCCTGCGAAGAGCAATTCCGCCTGACTCTCGACATGCATTCATGGCCCGGCGGGATCTATCTTGCAGCAATCAGCAGTACCGGGGAACATCGGATGATCAAAATTGTGAAACACTGAAAGGATATCCTCCCATGGTAAAAATCATCTCCAGCTTACAAAACCCCCTGGTAAAAAATGTGCTGCTGCTCGGCGAAAAACCCAGGGCGAGGAAGGAGCAAAACCGGATCGTGATCGAAGGGCTCCGCGAAATCAGGCTTGCCATGACGAGTGGATTTCACATCACCGACCTGCTCTACACCCCTGAACTGGTTTCAGATGACGATCTGAAGTCGCTTGCGCTTCACGACAACCAAACAGAATTGACTGAAGTATCCCGGGATGTTTTTAACCGCCTGGCATACCGAAGCGACAGCGGAGGCCTGATTGCCCTGGCCGAGCCGCGAAGGCTGGTGTTTGGCGACCTTCAGCTTCGCCCCAGGCCGCTTCTTCTTGTTCTTGAGACGGTTGAAAAACCGGGAAACCTGGGAGCCCTTCTCCGGACAGCCGACGCTGCGAACCTCGATGCGGTGATCATATGCGATCCTCAAACAGATATTTACAACCCGAACGCGATCCGTTCAAGCATCGGGTGCATCTTTACCATGCCGGTGGTCACAGCTTCTTCCGGGGATACCATCCTGTGGATGCACGCGGCAGGAATAAAAATTTTTGGTACGGCCCTTACAGCCACCCGCCTTTACCATCAAACCGACTTCGCTCAGCCCTCGGCCATCATCATGGGATCGGAAGCGAACGGGTTAAGCACCACCTGGCTAAAAGGATCCGACGACCTCATTAAAATCCCCATGCTGGGAAAGATCGACTCCATGAATGTCTCTGCATCTGCCGCCATCGTGATTTTTGAAGCCATGCGGCAGCGGGGGTTCAGGTAGGGGCTGGACCCCCATGCAGGGGCTGGACCCCATGCAGAGGCTGGACCCCCATGCAGGGGCTGGACCCCCATCCTGAAGGATGGGGTTATTTATACTTCTCGTCGCCGGGCTTTAGCTCGATGAAGCCTTTGGGCATCTTGCTCTTGAAGTCGATGAGGTTGCCGGTAACCGGGTGGCGGATGGATAGATAAAATGCATGAAGCCGTATGCGGCGTTCATATTGCGAATCGGCTCCATAACGGCGATCGCCCACCACCGGGCAACCCATCTCTGACAGGTGAACCCTGATCTGGTTCTTTCGGCCTGTTTCCAGTTCAACCTCCAGCAGCGCGTAATCAGGTGTGCGATCCATCACCCGGTAATGGGTAATCCCAAGTTTGGCTCCTTCCTGCACCTTGACCGAATAGACCCGCTGATCGTGCCCCTCAACCAGCCAGCTGCGAATCGTCCCCTTCTCCTCTTTGGGCTCTCCTTCCACCAGCGCATAGTACAACTTTTTGGTGTCCATCCAGTGATTCTTGATCTCCTCCTGGATCTTTTCGCTCTTGGCAAAAAGCAAAATTCCGGAAACTTCCCGGTCGAGCCTGTGAACCACGAACAAACGCTCCTTTCCCTTCGAATTTTCCTTTACATAAGCGGCCATCTGCTGGTAAAAAGAGGTGCCTCCCAGCCCCCTGTCGCCAATGGTGAGCAACCCGGCAGGTTTTACCGCCACCAGGATGGCGCCATCCTCGAAAAGCACCTGGTAGGGTGGTTTGATCTTGTTGATTTTCACGATCTGCTTTACATATTCAACGGAATCTCCTGCCTTGAGCATGGCAGCAGGGTTGGTCACCATTTTCCCGTTCACCCGCACATTGCCGTGCACGATCTTGTTTTTTGCCGTTGTTTTCGAAGCGGTCTGAAGTTCCTCCAGCAAATGCTCCAGAAGGGTGGTCTCTTTAACTATTTTTTTCTTCATGTTTCTTAAACGTCATTACTATCAGATACAATTTTAGTCGTAATGTGAATCGAGGGTTTACTTTTTTAAACATGTTTCAACCCCTCCTCCGTCACCACCGGCTGATGGCCGGAACATTCACTCCTTAATACCACCAGGATAAAAACCGAAGGTACGCAATTATTAGTAACTTTACCTTCTCAATTTTTGAATTTAACCAACCCAGATGCCCCTCCTTGGATCGCTCATCCGAAAAGCCTATGAATTGCGGCAGTTTCCGATAGATATCCTCACCGTTGATCCGGTTCGGGAACAGGAAAAAGTACTTAAAAAATTATTGCTGAAAGCGCAGGATACTGCTTTTGGTGAGCTTTACGATTTTGGCATCATGGCTTACCAGCCCGACTTCATGGCTCTCTTCCGGGCCCGTGTACCGGTTCATGATTACAACTCCATGTTTAAAAACTGGTGGTACCGGAGCCTCAACGGCGAGCCTTATGTAACGTGGCCCGGGAAGGTGAAATATTTTGCCCTGACTTCGGGAACATCCGAAGCCTCTTCCAAACACATTCCTGTAACACCAGATATGCTGCGGGCCATCCGGCGGGCCAGCATACGCCAGCTGATCACCACCACCAAATACGATTTCCCGGATGAGTTTTATGAAAAGGGAATCCTGATGATCGGCGGGAGCACGCATCTTCAATACAACGGGACCTATTACCAGGGCGACCTGTCGGGGATTACCGCCAAAAATATCCCTTTCTGGTTCCAGCATTTTTACAAACCGGGCAGGGTCATCTCCCGCGAACACGAATGGAGCGCAAAATTGAACGAGATCGTGCGGAATGCCAAAAACTGGGATATCGGGATCATTGTGGGTGTTCCAGCCTGGATCCAGATAATGATGGAAAAAATCATCGCCCACCATGGTGTTAATACCATCCACGACATCTGGCCCAACCTCGCTGCATATGTACACAGCGGTGTCTCCTTCGAACCCTATATCCGGAGTTTTGAGAAACTGCTCGGCCACCCTATCCTGTACAACGAATCGTACCTGGCTTCCGAAGGGTACATCGCCTACCAGCGTCCCGGAAACCGGAAAAGCATGGAGATGATCCTCAACAATGGTATCTTCTATGAATTCATTCCTTATAATGACACCAATTTTGACAGCGAAGGCGAACTGAGGCCAAACCCCGAAACGCTGACGATTGCACAGGTGGAACCGGGCAGGGAGTATGCCCTGCTGCTGTCGACCTGTGCCGGGGCATGGCGTTACCTCATCGGCGACACCATCAGATTTATCTCCCTTGAAAGAAGTGAAATTGTACTCACCGGCCGTACCAAACAATTTATCAGCCTTTGCGGTGAGCATGTATCCCAGGATAACATCAACCGGGCTATCCGGATGCTCCAGGAAGAGTTCAACGTGAAGATCAGTGAATTCACCATCACCGGGATCCGTTACGGAAACCTCTTTGCCCATCAGTGGTACCTGGGAACGGATGATGCTCTCGACCCGGAAAGCGCAGCCCGCAAACTCGACGAATACCTGAAGGTTCTCAATGACGACTACCGTGTTGAACGCATAGAAGCCATTAAAAACGTTTCGGCAGAAGTATTACCTTTGCATGTGTTTCACGACTGGATGAAGGCTCTTGGAAAAGAGGGAGGGGCGCATAAATTTCCCAGGGTGCTGAAAAACGGTCAGCGTGAAAACTGGGAAGCACACGTTAATTTATTTAAAAGCCAGGCGAAAAATTGATTTCTATCCTACATCCCCTCTTCGAGGGCATCATCCTTGGGCTGACAGTAGCCATCTCCATTGGCCCGGCGCTGTTTGCATTGCTGCAGACCAGCATTAAATACGGGATAAAAGTCGGGATATTTCTTGCCGCCGGGATATTTGTCAGCGACCTGGCGCTGGTTGTCGGCTTCTATTTCGGCGCCTCGGCTATTGTAACCAATCCCAAATACCACCTCGTACTCGGCATCATCGGCGGCATCGTGATGTTAGGTTACGGAATCTATACTTTTTTCAAAAAGGTATCCCTCACCGAGCAGGTAGAGGCAATCAAAGAAATAAAGGTGAAGAAAAAAGGTTCCTTCCCCTATTTTATTAAAGGGTTCGTGCTGAATTTTGCCAACCCGATGCTGTGGGTTTTCTGGATCACCTCCATGCTTGCAATCAATGCCACTTATGGCGGAAATCAACGGGCGGTCGCGCTCTTTTTCACCGGTACTCTCTCGGTTATCCTGATGACCGACATCCTGAAAGTCGTCCTGGCCAACAAGATTAAAATTGCCGGCAACCCCCAGGTAAAACTCTGGATGAACCGCATCGTCGGCCTTCTCTTCATGATCATCGGCGCCTTCATAATCACCGGCTCCCTGCTCGAATTTTTCAAAGGCATCTCTCTCCAGGTCCCCTAACCCTGCATAGTTTTCAATGTTTTCATTCCCTGTATTGTTCGCATTTCCCGCATTTCCCGCATTGTTTTCATTGCCTGCATTGCTTACATTGTTTGCATTCTTGAATTGTTTGCATTCTTGAATTGTTTGCATTGCCAGCCTAAATCGACCTGATCATCCTGTCAAAATCGCTTTTATAATTGGTCCCTATAGGAATCAGCCTGTCTTTGATTTTAACATGGTTCCCCTCAATCAGGTCAATGCGCGACAGGGCAATGATGAACGATTTATGGATCCGGGGAAAGGCGGAGGAAGGCAGCAGGGTCTCTATGTTTTTCATCGACTGGTAACTGATGATCATCTTTTCGGTTGTGAAGATCTTCACATAATCCCCCAGCGCTTCGATATAGAGGATTTCATCGAGATTGACCTTGTATGTTTTCTTGCTCGACTTGATGAAAATAAAAGTGTCATCCTGTTTCTCCGCCTCCCTGGTTTCAAAGTGTCGCTGATCCTTGCCCCTGATCAGCTCTTCAGCCTTCTGTATGGCCTTGTAAAAACGGTCAAAGGCAAAAGGTTTCATCAAATAATCGACCACATCAAGTTCGTACCCCTGGATGGCAAATTCGGCATAGGCCGTGGTTATGATAACCAGGGGCGGATTCTTGAGCGTTTTCAAAAAATCCATGCCGCTTAACCTGGGCATGTTAATGTCAAGGAACAGCAGATCGACCTCCCTGTTATGCAAAACATCAATGGCCTCAACGGCACTGTTGCATTTCTGAATGATTTCGAGAAACGGAACATTCTCCGCGTAGCGTTCAATGACCCGTTGCGCCAATGGCTCATCATCTATGATCAAACACCTGATATTCATGATACGACAATATTTTTAATTGACACTCAATTATTTACAATTACGAGGTACAAAGAAAGGTACACCTTATGCAAATAATCTCACTATTTGACATCAAATGTACGGTTTAGAAAATTCCCAAATTATTTTTTTTGGTTGAATTGGAAACGCCGGAAGAAAAAATTACCCGATATCTATCTGCTTCATCAGATAATGTACCGTTAGAAGATGAAGATATCATGAAACTCATTAAAGGGGTTCATACCTAACCGAAGACTATGGTTCATATTGCAGATAAAACGCGGGTCGCCTTCGATACAAATATTTGGATCAGTTTTACAATTGGGAAACGGTTTGAAACCCTGAAAAGTGTATTACTCTCCGATAGGCTCCGGATTTATATCTGTCCACAGATTATTAAGGAATACTTGCTTGTTGTCCACCGGACTGAAGTATTTAAGTATATTACACTAAAGCGTATCAGCGATACGATTGAATTAATGGAAACCTTTGCTGCAAACCAGGACGCATTCCTGCGTTTGCGGAATACAATTTTTGAGGAAGGGCCGCGGATGGGGTCAGGGGCCAGGAAAAATATCCCCCAACCAACCCTGAAAGGGTGGTAAGATTGTAGATCATTCATGCCGGAACCCCTATCCGAACCCTGAAAGGGTGATATGATACCGCGGTAAAAGAGCAGGTCGCAAGTATTTTACATCTGTGTCAGAATTTCATTTCCAATTATTGATTTATAGGCTACCTTTACAAAACATTACTCGCATAGAACAAAAATCCATCGCACATTCCTTTTCCAATGAGTACCCGAAAGCCAGCATCCGCAGAGACCAGCAAAGTTAAATCACCCGCTGAAACCGATAGCAGTCAGTTTCCAATCGTGGGTATCGGTTCCTCGGCAGGTGGCCTTGAAGCATTGGAACAGTTCTTCGGGAATATGCCAAAAGATACCGGAATGGCCTTCGTTGTGATCCAGCACCTCGATCCAAACCATGCAGGCATCATGCCTGAACTTCTGCAACGAATTACCCCTATGAAGGTATCTCAGGCAACCGACGGGTTGAAGGTGAAACCAAACTCAGTTTATGTGATACCGCCAAACAAGAGCCTGTCGATATTGAATGGCGCTTTGCACCTGTTCAATCCTGTCGAATCGCGGGGTCTGCGTTTGCCTGTCAATATTTTCTTCCGCTCCCTGGCAGATGACATGCAGGAAAAATCGATCGGGATTATTCTTTCAGGCATGGGATCAGATGGCAGCCTGGGTTTGAAAGCCATCAAAGAACAAAATGGCATCGTCCTTGTACAGGATCCTGCTTCCGCTAAATTCGATGGCATGCCCGGCAGTGCCCTTCAAGCAGTAATTGCCGACATTGTGGCTCCCGCCGAGCAGCTACCTGGCAAACTGATCACGTTCCTCAGGTATATTCCAACAGTTAAAGCCGATCCCGAAATAGACATTAAAAGTAAAAGCAACCTCGATAAAATTATCATCCTGCTCCGTGAACAATCGGGTCACGACTTTTCGCTGTATAAGAAAAACACCTTGTTCCGGCGGATTGAACGGCGCAAAGGCATACACCAGATTGACAAGATACAGAACTATGTCCGCTTTTTACAGGAAAACCCCAAAGAGGTTGAGATCCTTTTCAAGGAGTTGCTGATTGGTGTCACCAGCTTTTTTCGCGACACAGACGTTTGGTTGAGGTTTACCGACTATTTTCTTCCTCAGATTATTGACGGATTGCCCGACAACTATTCACTGCGTGCCTGGGTTGTAGGTTGCTCGACGGGCGAAGAGGCCTATTCCCTGGCCATTGCTTTTAAAGAGGTTTTGGGGAAAATCAAAAAGAAAAAGAACCTGACATTACAGATATTCGCGACCGATCTCGACAAGGATTCCATTGAAATAGCCCGCAAAGGATATTTCTCAAAAAGCATCGTTTCAGATGTATCGCCCGAACGAATCAGCCGCTTTTTTATTCTGGAAGGTGACAATTACAGGGTGGAATCCTCAATACGCGAAATGGTGGTGTTTGCTCCCCAGAATGTGATTAAAGACCCTCCTTTTACCAAACTCGACATCCTGACGTGCCGCAACATGTTGATTTACATGGAATCGGAATTACAAAAAAAAGTAATCGGACTGTTTAATTACAGCCTTAATCCGGGTGGGATCATGTTGCTTGGAAGTGCAGAAACGCTGGGAACCGCTAAAGAAGGATTTGAAGAACTGGACTCAAGGCTCAAAGTTTATAAACGCCTTGCATCACCCCGGTTACCTGATCTCATTGATTTCCCAAGCTCTTTTTATCCTAAAAAAGCAGTACCAACCGAAATAAAAACCCCCTCCAGGCCTGCAGAAAATATACAGACCCTTGCCGACCAGGTTTTACTGCAGCGTTTTGCCCCTGCCAGTGTTCTGGTCAATGGGAACGGAGATATCCTGTACATGACCGGCCACATCGGGAAATACCTGGAACCGGTTGCCGGAAAGGCAAATTATAACATTTATGTGATGGCTCGCGAAGGTTTGCGCGAAGTTCTGGCTGTCCCCTTCCGGAAAGCCATGCAAAGTTTTGATCCGGTGATCGTACAATATGTGAAAACAGGAACCAATGGAGGATCCCTGTATATGGATGTTACTTTTCAACGCATCGAAAGCCCTGACGCGATAAGAGGTATGGTTATCATTATTTTTACCGAGGTGCCGCCCATACCTGAAAAGAAGGAAGTGAACCTGACCACGGTAAAACGAAAGTCAACCATTCTGAACAAGGAATTGGAAAGTAAACTGCTGCGAAGTTATGAAGACCTGCAATCTACCCGCGAGGAGATGCAAACATCTCAGGAAGAGCTGAAATCGACCAATGAAGAGTTGCAATCAACCAATGAGGAGTTGCAATCAACCAATGAGGAACTAACGACCTCGAAAGAAGAGATGCAGAGTCTGAACGAAGAACTGCAGACCATGAATCACGAGTTACAGTCAAAAGTCAGCGACTTCGTGAGGGCTAACGATGATATGAAAAACCTGCTTAACAGTACTGAAATTGCAACCCTTTTCCTCGACAGGGATTTGAACATCCGCAGGTTTACCGACCAGGTAACCAAAATATTCAAACTCCGTAATACCGACATCGGCAGACCATATACCGATTTGGCAACCAGTTTGCAGTACCCCGACATGTTTCGTCATGCCCTTCAGGTACTCCAAACCCTGATATCAGTTGAAACAACAATTGTAACAAACGATGGAAGATGGTTAACAGTGAGGATCATGCCCTACCGGACGCTCGACGACTATATCGACGGACTGGTTATTACTTTTTTCGATATCTCAACAGCCAAGAACGCAGAGCAGGCGATAATCTTTTCGGAAACCCGCTATCGGAGGCTCTTTGAAACCTCAAAAGACGGGATCCTGATCCTCGATGCAAAAACAGGCATGATTACGGATGTAAATCCTTTCCTGATTGAGTTGTTGGGCTACTCAAAAAAACAATTCTTTGAAAAAGCAATCTGGGAGATCGGATTTCTGAAAGATATCGTTGCCAATAAGGATAAATTTATAGAACTGCAGCAAAAGGAAATTGTCCGGTACGAAAATTTACCACTTGAAACGGCTGATGGGCGAAAGATCAATGTAGAGTTCATCAGCAATGTCTATTCTGTAAATGATCTCAAAGTGGTCCAGTGCCAGATTCGTAACCTCAGCGGAAACAAGACTTAAAAGCAAAGGACTCCCTTAAGTGTAAAAATGAAAAAAAGTAACAAATCAGAATTTTCAGATTTTCGCCAGAAGGCAGAAGCATTATTGAAAGAGAAGTCAGTAAAAACGCTTTCACACCTTTCTGAAAATGAAATAATTACCATCATCCATGAACTCGAGGTGCACCAGATCGAATTAGAATTGCAGAACGAGGAACTGAAACTGGCCCGATCAGCTGCACTGGAAAATGCCGAAAAATATACCGATTTATACGATTTTGCTCCAACCGGTTATTTTACACTTTCCAGGGATGGAAAAATCATTGATCTAAATCTGACCGCGGCAGAAATGATTGGGAAAGAGCGCTCCCAGCTAATTGGCCGCCCCTTTGGATTGTATGTTTCAGAAAACACAAAAGCAAACTTCAACCTGTTTTTCAACAAAATATTTACCACGAAAGCGAAAGGAACAACTGAGTTGTATCTAGTTCACAATGTTGACAGGTTTTTGGCTGTTCTCCTCACCGGCATCGCAACCGAAGATGAAGAGCAATGCTTTCTGACAGCGGTGGATATCACCGAGCGAAAAAAGAGCGAAAACGAAATCCTCAGGCTAAATGAAACCCTGGAAAAAAGTATTGCTGAAAGGACCAGCCAACTTGTCGTGTTAAACAAGGAACTCACATTTCATTTGAGTGAATTGGAACAGTTTTCTTATGTTTCCAACCATGATCTTCAGGAGCCGTTGCGCACGCTTACTCAGTTCATAAAGCTTTTTCATGAAAAATATGCAGGCATAATTGATGAAGAAGGCCAAATATATATTGAATTTATCAGCAGGTCGGCAATCAGGATGAATCGGCTGGTAAAGGATTTACTTGAATATTCATTATTGGGAAAAGAGAGTGTAAAGACCCTCGTGGATTGCAATATAATTGTCGGAGAAGTTCTGCACGATCTGAATGATTCCATCAAAGGAAGCAATGCAAAAATAACTGTTCAGGAACTGCCTCTCTTTAATGGATATGAAACAGAACTGAGGCTGCTGTTCCAAAACCTGATAGAAAATGCGATCAAGTACCAACAGAAGGACATTATTCCGGAAATCCATATTTCAGCCGACAGCCGTGAAAAGGAGTGGCTCATTTCAATCAGGGACAATGGCATTGGCATTGATCAGAAATACTTTGAAAAGATTTTCATCATCTTCCAGCGATTGCATAACCGCACTGCGTTTGAAGGAACAGGAATTGGATTGGCGCACTGCAAAAAAGTTGCAGAGATGCATGGTGGTGCGATCTGGGTAGAATCCTCCCCCGGGGCAGGCAGCACTTTTATGTTTACGATACCCAAATAATAACAATCAGGGTCTGTTTTCCTGCATTTGAATGCAATATCATTCCATTAATTGATTGATCACAATTTCCCATCAACCCTCTTGACTTTTAACTCAAAGTTAATTATTTTTGGAGGTTAATTCCCCGCATCATGAAAAAGAGCTACCTTCATCACCTCCTCTGTTTCGTTTTGTTAACCTTACAGACCCTTCTTTTACAGTGCAATGTCCAATCCCAGTCGCTGATCTATGGAACGGCAAACGGGCACCTGGTTTCCATTGATTACCTTTCGGGAGCTTATAACGTGATCCCGGCCAGTATCAATTTTCCCAACCCCAACACGAGCTTTGGCTGCGCCATCGACCAATATAACGGCAGGTATTTTTTTGATCCGGCCCCGATCTCGGGGAGCGGTGTCATCAGGTATATCGACCTGAACACTTACGAAACCGGAGTAACCTGCTCTTTTGACTATAAAAACTGGATTGAATACAACAGCCTGAACAATTCACTTATTTTTGAAACCCCCGGTGGCGATTTCTATTCCTATAATCTCGGAGATATGGTTCTTACTCACCTCTCCACCCTTCCTGCCTCAAACGCAACCATTTACGGTGAAACGAGAGTGTATAACCCGGTTAACAACACCCTCTTTTTCCAGCGGTATACCGATTCAACCTATTACGATATCATCGATGGCTTTACAGGCAACCTGATTCATTCAATGGTCGCGCATGGAGGTGTTATTGAATCTGCCGTAGTCGATTATCAAACCGGGGTTTATTATGGTGTCAGGCATGATTCCATCGTTCACTTTGATCCTGTTACCGATGTGGTCACACCGGTGATTGCTCTGCCCATGCACCTGGTACATCTGAACAACCAGATGGCGGTTTATGACCAGGATTCCTCAAAATTTATCATTCCAACCTATAACAATGCCAGCAACAAGGCCTATTATATCGTGGCGGATGTTAAAAAGCCCTGCATCGACAGAGTTTTTGAACAGCCGGATATGAATGTCAACTGGCAGCGGATGTATTCCAAACCCAACACCCTGCTTACCAGGATATCCGACACGTTGTTTTGCCCAAAGGGGGTCTCTTACAAGTGGATTTTCAACAACGATACCATTCCAAATATTGCCTCTTCATCTTTTAAACCTACCCGGAGCGGGCTCTACAAGGCTTTCGTGCAGTACCCGGATTACCCGAGCGAGTCAAAAGAGTTCAACTACACCATGACGAACACCGATGAAGTTCAACCTCCTGCCAGCATCCTCCTCTACCCGGATCCGGCAGATGACTTGATTTACTATGAAATTTCAGATAAACCGGACGGAACCGGAGATGTTTATCACATCGCCATCATTGATAATATCGGGAAAATTGTATTTTCTGCAGACCGGAAGGACCCGATGCATAAGGGCAGTATCATCCTTAAGAGCCTGCCTTCAGGATTCTATGCGATTCAGATCAGGTCACAGAATTTTCTGGTCACAAAGAAATTCCTGCATAAATGAGAAAACTTCACAGTCAATAAAATATTTCCAATAGCATTTATTGCTTGATGAATTTCCCCATCGTCACATTCCTGTCATTGGTAAGCTTAACGAAATAAACCCCGCCTGGCAGGTTGCTTATGTCAAGTTGTGTTTTGGATTCGGTGACTTGACGCGTGAGGAG
>CAIKNA010000011.1 GCA_903828645.1 uncultured Bacteroidales bacterium | reverse complement strand
GCGAAAGCACCACAGCTCCCACAAAAAGCCCGATGATGCCAAAACTGATGAACCCCCCGATGGCCCCCAGGAATATCACAAGCATGGGCACCGGCGCACCGCGCCCGAGCAGAATGGGTTTCAGGATATTATCCGCCAGCAGTGGCAGGATGCTCCATACGGCAAGGAGGATGGCTGTAGTCAGGCTCATCTTCAGAAATGCATAGATCAGCACCCCGATTACCACCGGCCCCACACCAATTTGCACAATGGCCAGCACGAAACTGATCAGGGCCCACAAACCCGCACCCGGGATGCCGGCTACCAGGAACCCGAGCCCGGCAAGGAAGGCCTGTATGAAGGCCACACCCAGGATACCCCGGGCAACATTGCGGATGGTCACTTCGGCATTGGCAACCGTTTCCACCCCCTGTTCCCCCATCAGGCGGACGGCAATCCTCCTCGTGGCATTTGCCCCGGAGTCGCCGAAAACCAAAAACGCCCCTGAAATGATGATGGAAACAAAGAACATCAACACGGCCAGTCCCGCATTGGTCAGCGCTGAAAGAAACCAGGTGAGCCCGGTCATCAGTTGCATCTTATACTCCATGGCTACCTCGGACAGATTTTCAGAGGCATGGTGCCATAATTCGTAAACAGGCGGCCCGATAACCGGCCAGGCCTTTACCGTGTCGGGAGGCGGCGGGATGAGGCTTTTACCAGCCATCATCGTGTCTTTCACAAAAACGACAGCATCTGCCAGTGACCCGCTGAACAGGATGATCGGAAGCAGGATCAGGGCCAGCATAGAGATGGTGACCAGGATCGCGGCAAGTTTCCGGCGGTTGCCAAGCCTGACCTTGAGGAAATTAAATAGCGGGTAAATGGCGATTGCAATGATAACCCCCCACAAAATGATCATGAGAAAAGGCTTCAGGATGATGAAGCACCAGGTGACAAGTCCCAGGACCAGGCCTACTTTAATGGTGACTTCCAGGCTTTTGCTGAGGTAACCGGGCTCCTTGAATTCTTTTTCTGGCTGTTCCATGGCTGAGAAATTTTTGTTAAAAGTAGGATAAATCTTTTGATCGTGGAAATGGAAAATTATGGGGCTACCCATGAGGCGTGACGCGTGACGTGTGACATTGTATTCCTTTCTTTGCTTATATTTGGCTAAAATTTCCAGGCCATGAACCTTATTCAAAGAATCCTGTTGGTGCTTCTTGCGCTGGCACCATCGACCTTGTTTGCACAAGCCGATCTCCCGGTTTCTGCCGGCAAAGTAACCAAAATCCAACGCACGGAGCAAGGGGTGATCATAACGGCGGCAAATGGCTGTGCCGTGTTATCTGCATACTCCCCATCCATCATCCGGATCAGGGTTACCCGGCAGGAACCAAAAGCTGATTTCTCATATGCGGTCACCCGCCAGCCATCCGCCATGATCCGTGATTTGAAGCAAAGCAGGGATTCTGCCATCCTGCTCACCGATTCACTGCAGGTGATCATCTATACCAGCCCGATGAGGTTTTCAGTGAGGACGCTCAGGGGAGAGGTGATATCTGAAGATGATGCAAACCTGCCGGTTTCCTGGCTCGGGACTGAAGTCACAAGCTATAAAAAGCTCTTCCCCGATGAGAAATTTCTCGGACTAGGTGAAAAGACCGGAAACCTGGATAAACGGGGAAACTCCTATGAAAACTGGAACTCCGATGTTCCTGCCTACGCCATCAACCACGACCCGCTGTACCAGTCCATCCCGTTTTTTATCGGTGTTCATGGCAAAGTGACCTATGGCATTTTCCTCGATAATTCATACCGCACAAAATTTAACTTCGGCGCGTCAACCGATGAACGGTTCAGTAGCTTCTCGGCAGCCGATGGCGAAATGGACTACTACATCTTTGGGGCTTCCACCGTTGCCGGGATCATCAGTGATTACACCTGGCTTACCGGGCGCATGCCCATGCCTCCGTTATGGAGCCTGGGATACCAGCAATGCCGCTGGAGTTACTTCCCTGAATCGCAGCTGACGGGCATCGCACAGCAGTTCCGCGACAAGCAGATCCCCTGCGATGTGCTCTACCTCGACATCGACTACATGGATTCGTATAAGATATTTACCTGGAATAAGGAGAGGTTCCCGCAGCCCAAAGCGATGATCGGCAAACTGAATGGCATGGGTTTTCACCTTGTTACCATTGTTGACCCTGGAATAAAAGTGGAGAATGGCTATTTTGCATATGATGAGGGCATTGCAAACAACTTCTTTGCAAAATACCCTGATGGCAGCTGCTATATCGGCAGCGTGTGGCCGGGCCGGTGTCATTTCCCCGATTTTACCAGGGGGCCGGTAAGGAGATGGTGGGGCGCTTCGTTTGACAGGCTCGTTGAGCCCGGGGTGGAAGGCTTCTGGAACGACATGAACGAACCCAGCGCCTGGGGACAAAGCATCCCAAACATCGTACAGTTTGATTTCGAGGGACATAAGGCACCAATAACCAGGGTTCACAATATCTTCGGACTGGAGATGGCACGCGCCACGTTTGAAGGGACCAAAACCCTGCTGAAGGGCAAACGGCCCTTCGTGCTCACCCGTGCCGGTTATGCAGGGATACAGCGCTACTCGGCCGTGTGGACCGGCGACAACGACGCCACCGATGATCACATGCTGCTTTCCGCCAGGATGGTCACAGGGCTCGGCCTTTCCGGGGTATCCTTCACCGGATCCGACGTCGGGGGTTTTATGGGCAATCCCACCGAAAAACTTTTCACACGCTGGATGTCACTGGGCGTTTACACCCCGTTCTTCAGGAACCATTCGGCCTGGGATACCAAAAGCAAGGAGCCCTGGTCGTTTGGCCTCAATGTGGAGCGGATGGTGAGGGAGATGATCATGCAGCGTTACCGGCTTCTTCCCTACATTTATTCCGCCTTTTATGAATCATCGGTGAGCGGAATGCCTGTTGCCCGAAGCCTGGCGATCAACTATACCTTTGATGAAAAAGTTTACTGGCAAAACTACCAGAACGAATACCTTTTTGGTAACAACATCCTGGTGGCGCCGGTTTCGTGCAACCAGAACGCTGCAAAGGTCTATTTGCCCGAAGGCGGCTGGTATCGTCTCAGCAGCGGGGAGTTTTACAAGGGCAACATGGAGGTCACGGTAGATGCACCGCCCGATGATCTTCCTGTTTTTGTAAAGTCGCCGGGGATTATTCCGATGCAATCCGATGTGCAGTATACTGCCCAAAAGCCATCACCGGTGATGGAGTTGCATATTTATAACGGAGAAAAAACCGGTTCATTTGTTTACTATGAAGACGACGGGTTGACATACCAGTTCGAGAATGGCCAGTACCTGCGGAGGATCATCACCTTTGACCCGCTGCGGAAAGTGATAACATTATCGAAAGCTGAGGGCAGCTTTATTTCAAAGTTCACCTCCATTCGCCTGATACTTCACTCGTTTGGTGAAGTGATGACCGTCCGTTCGGGGGGGAAGGAATATTCGCTGAAACTGAAATCGGTGAATGAACGGAGTACAGAGATTCCGCTGGGCAGCGGGGAGGAGATGGTAGTTGATTATTAACCTCTTCCTGACACGAAGAGACACGAAGTAGGCACGAAGATACACGAAGTCAGAGAACAAACCTTTTTAGTCCATTTTTCAGGACAGTGACATTGAAGTTTATCAGCAAACCTGTTTTTATTTTTGAAAATCGCATATAGGTCAGAATTTGAGCTTCATGAACGGGCGAAATTGAATCAATGGATTTTAACTCAACTATCACAAGGTTTTCTACCAGAAGATCCAACCTGTATCCATAATCCAGCCTGATATCTTTATAAATGACCGGGATGGGTTTTTGTCGTTCGACGACCAATCCCTTTGCCAGAAGTTCATAAACCATACATTCCTCATAAGCAGATTCCAGTAATCCGGGGCCGAGCAGTTTATGAACATCAATGGCACACCCGATAATTGTTCCCGACATCTGATCAAATTCCATGACGTTTGTTGTTTCTTCGTGTATTTTCGTGCCTACTTCGTGTCTCTTCGTGTAAAAACAAGAAAGAAACATGTTTCCCTTAATCACCAATTCCGGAAAAAGTAATAGGTTTGTTGATAAGTTATTTGAGTTGCCGGATGGCATCATGAAGCTTCAGTTTAATCAACACATATGAGGAGCATTTATTCTTTTGGTCTGCTGGTTGCATTAATCTTGACCGGTTGCAGCGATCACCATTTCATCACCGACCGGGCTTGCCGGGAAAAGGTGGAAGTACAGTTTGTAAAGCAGAAGGAGCTGGCGAAGAACCGCTCCAGTCAACTTTTCAGTGTATTCGACCAGAAACTGGCAGCCCGTGAAACGGAAGCGCTGAAATTTCTGTATGCCTACAGCTCCCTCAGCGACCTGGCTGACTATGACGGGGAATTTTTTCTGCAGAATGTCCGTGCTTCCTTTGCGGCAAGGGATACCTTCAGCTGGGGAAAAGCCGTTCCCGAAAAGATCTTCCGACATTTTGTCCTCCCGGTCAGGGTAAACAACGAAAACCTCGACACCTCCCGCCGGGTCTTTTTCGCGGAGTTGAAAGACCGCATCAAAAAACTCCCGATGAAGGAGGCCGTGCTTGAAGTAAACCACTGGTGCCATGAGAAAGTGACCTACCGCGGGTCGGACGGACGAACCTCCTCCCCTCTCGCCTCCGTGAAAACAGCCTGGGGCCGGTGCGGCGAAGAGTCGACCTTTACCGTGGCGGCCCTGCGATCGGTCGGTATCCCTGCCCGCCAGTGTTATACCCCCCGGTGGGCACACAGCGACGACAACCATGCATGGGTCGAAGTGTGGGTTGACGGGAAATGGCATTACATCGGCGCCTGCGAGCCCGATGCCGGTCTCGACCTTGCGTGGTTTACAAAACCTGCCAAACGGGCCATGCTCGTCAATACAACGGTTTTTGGCGATTATGAAGGACCGGAAGATGTGCTGCAGAAAGATCCGCTGTTTACCCGGATCAATGTACTTGAAAATTATGCACCCGTGAAGAGGGTGTTTGCAAGAGTGATTGATGCCGGCAACCGGAATATCGACGGCGCAACTGTTGAATTTCAACTCTACAACTATGCCGAATTTTATCCGCTTTTCAAAACAGTGACCGGTAACGATGGATTGTGCTCCGTTAAAACCGGATATGGCGATCTGCTGGCTTGGGCAGCAAAAGATGGGAAATATGGATTTCAGAAGCTGGATGTGAGGAAAACGGATACGGTTACCATTAAGCTTGACCGGTCGGCCGGGCAAAACTATGACCTCGAACTGGACATGGTTCCCCCGGCTGAAGGTGAACTGACAACCACGGTGAGCGAAGAGGCGAAAAAGAAAAACAGCGAACGCCTGGCCTTTGAGGACGGTCTGAGGCGAAGCTATGAAGCAACCTTCATCGATTCAATAAAAAGCGCACGGTTTGCCCGGCTGGTGAATCTGAACCCGGATACCCTGTGGCTCCTTTTCCATAAAAGCCTGGGAAACTGGCGTGAGTTGACCTCCTTCATCACACAAACCCCGGCAAACAAGCGGGCGCTTATCTTCCCGTTGCTTGAAAGCGTATCCGAAAAAGACCTGCGCGACATAGATACAGCCGTTTTACTCGACAACTTTTCCTATTCCGAAAAGTACGCTCCCTTGTCGGCAAACCGGGACGACTTCAACAGCTATATCCTCTCCCCGAGGGTTGACAATGAATTCTTAAAGCCTTTCAAACAGTATTTCCAGGAGAAATTTGACAGCGGTTTCATCCATGGATCAAGGAAAAACCCGCTAAAGATAGCTGAATGGATCAGGACCGGCATTGTGCTCAATAACAATGCAAATTACAGCCGCGCCCCCATCACACCCATCGGGGTTTATGAACTTAAAGTTGCCGACGGCCACTCTGCCGACATCTGCTTCGTGGCTATCTGCCGAAGTTTCGGGATACCTGCCAGGCTTGACCCGGCTACAAAGGTGCCCCAATACAAACTCGGTGAACAATGGCACGATGTGTACCTGTTTGAGAAGAAACAGGATGCCGGCAGGAAGGGTACTTTAGTCCTGGTAAACCTTCCGGCCAATGACAGGAAACCAGAGTATACCACTCAATACACCATCGAAGAGTTCAAAGATGGTTTTTTTAGCACCCTTGATTATGAAGGCAGTCCTTTGGTGCAAAAATATCCGTGTACGCTGGAAGTCCCCGCCGGCCCCTGCCTCATGGTTACCGGGAACCGGCTTACCAGTGGCACGGTATTGTCCAAGCTCAGCGTTTTTGAGGTGAAAGCCGGGGAAACGACCACCCGGTCGATAGAAATGCGAAAGAACCAGCTGCCCCTTCCGGAATATGGCCGGATCGACCCTGTATTGTTAAATGTGAGAACTGCACAGGAAATGATCCTCGTCTGGGTTGACCCTGACAAGGAACCAACCAAACACCTTCTCGCCGATCTCAGGCTGAAAAAGGATGCTTTTGGTCAATGGAAAGGTAAGTTCTTCATGGTTTTGCCATCGGAGGAATTGATGAACTCCTTTGTCAAAACCGAGGCACGCATGCTTCCGAAAGTCATCAGCTATACTTCTCAGTCAGCCTTTGCAGTGAAACCTGCAGACATTAAACGATTACACACAGGGCTAAAAAACCTCCCTGTGGTGGTTTTTGTCAACAAAGAAGGGGTGATCAATTACATTTCAGAGGGATACCGGATCGGTATCGGAGATGAATTGCTCAGTTTGATAAAATAATCTTCCTGACCATAACCGTGTTCCCGGTAAAGATCCTTAGATAGTAGATCCCTGCCGGGCGACCCGCCAGCGTGAATTCATGTATCCCGGTTCCGGGCAAACTCCGGGTAAGAACCTTCTCACCCCTTGAACCGTAAACTTCGGCCCGGGCCTCTCCTTTCCCGTATTCCCCGGTCAACTCAAGGATGAAGGATCCGCTGGTTGGATTGGGGTAAACTCTGAAGTACGAACCTGGCTCAGGCACCTTTTCTTCCCCGGCCCCGTTAACAACAGTGACCATTGAAGGAGCTTTAGAGGCGCAATAGGATCCATTGGGTGTGATATACCCGAGCAGATGGGCACCCGGGAAGACGGTTGTAGCCGGCAGAAACAAAATGTTCTGTCCCGCGATCAGGGTTACATTGCACCCGCTCACCAGCATCGTACCGTTTTCGTTCCCCGAAACGGTAATGGTCTGGGTCGCGTTGTAACATCGGGTATCGTTTATATTAAGATTTTGAATTGTCGTGTTTTGGGGAACCGGAACCACGTGCATTACGATCGTGTCGGACTTAGCCGGGCTGCCCGATTTACAAACCAGGCTGGAGGTCAAAACACAGGCAACAACATCCAGGTTTAACGGAGAATAACTATAAACGGTATTGTTTGGCCCGACATTCACATTGTTTACCTGCCACTGGTACGAAGGCGAACTGCCTCCGTTTACCGGGGTGGCGGTAAAGGTAACGGCTGATCCCGGGTTAAATGGGTTTGCAGATGCCGTGATGGAAACGCTTACCGGCGCGAGAGAGGTAACAGCAGTTGTAATCACATTTGAAGTGGCAGGATTCCCGGTAGCGCATGCGGTGTGCGAAGTAAGGAGGCATTTTACCTGGTCGCCATTGGAAGGGATATAGGAAAAAGCAGGATTGTTCGTCCCGGCATTCACCCCGTTCACTTTCCACTGGTAAACCGGTGAGATCCCTCCGTTGACAGGGGTAGCGGTAAAGCTGACGGATGTCCCGGCACAAACGGGCATTGGCGTATTTGCTGCAATGGTGACACTTACCGCCGGGCCTGTATTGGGGGTAATCGTATTGTCTGTATAGGTTACCTGGATGAATTGCGTGGCTGCATTATTCGACAACACACATACAGGACTGGTATCCGGTGACTTCCGGAGATGCAGGGCCGTTGCTCCGGAACCTGTGACGGTAAAGACGAGATCGATGACCATGGCGTTGGAAAGGGATATGTCGGAAGTGCCAATAACAGTAAACAAGGCTGCGAGTGTTGTCGAATTGTAGGCGGGGTTGTAGGCGACGGTCATGGAAGGAAGCAATGAGGTAAACAGTGTTCCGGTCTGGGTAAGGTTGGTATGGTCGTAACTGACATAAAGGGCAAGGTTATGGATGTGCGTACCTGTGACATGGATCGGCACATGCACCGTGTCGCCGACACATGCCGAGTGGTTTGGCAGCAGCGTCACGGCAGCCTGCGGATTTGTACCGGCCAGCACCGTAATTGTTGCCGTTCGCCGATGCACAGGGGTGCCATTGGGGCCGGCAGCGGAAAAAGTGGCGGTATAGGTAGCGGGCGGGACATTTCCCCACAATACCACCCTGACCGGTTTTGTGTTGGGATAGGAGGTCATTGAATTCCCTGAAGGGTAACTGAATGTGATGCTGCCGGCGGATGGTGTCGGGGAGATCGTGGCGGAGAGTAAAACCGTGTCGGTGTACAATTTTACCGCGGGAACCGAAACCTGGAATGTGGCACTGTCGGAGTAAGTGTAAAGGTTTTGGGTTGAATGGTCGATGGCCATGGCAAAATCGGGAAAGTAAGCTGTCATGCTCTGGAAGGTCCCCACCCTGAAATCGGTCCAGCCAACCATCGAAACCTTTTTATTCGAGATAATGCCATTGTAATCCCCCTGGTAACGCGGGGTGCCGCCCCCGCCGCAGGTGGAGCAGTCGATCTTCATTTTGGCATTCGAGATCCGTTGATTGGCAGCAAATGTTGTTCCGCCATCGGCTGAATAGCTTGCATAGATGCAGGCGCTGTCGCTGGTGGGGGTATCGCGTGTATCCATCCACATCACGTATAATTTGCCGGTCTGCTTGTCGCACCATACCGAAGGCTGCCATTGATGGTTGCTCGTTGTATTCGGGTCATCGTTTACCTGCACTGCGTTGCTCCAGGTTGCCCCTCCATCGGCCGAATTCCTGCAAAAAATATCGGGTTTGTTCCCGCTGCCGGCAGGAGTGTTGGAGGCATAAACGCAGTAAAGCTTTCCCCTCGACGGTCCGTAACTGTTATCGGCTGCGATCATCGGGTAAGGGCGGGTGCGCATGCCTTGAACCGAATTCCGGCTACTCACGTAGGTTCCGACATAATTCGGCCATTGTACGGCTGACCGTTGAACAAAGGTGGCCCCCCCATCGTTCGACCTGTAAAAGGTGTAAGTAGAGGCATATGAACTCCCGCTGTTGGTGACCACGTAAACAGCGCCGCCCTGGATATTGCCCTGCGGCCCGACGCAAACCATCATTCCCGGCAGTGTTTGTGTGGTGGGCGCAAATGTGGAGGTAAATGTAGCGCCATGGTTCGTGCTCCTGGCAAAATTTCCCGGGGGGGCGCCGTTGGTCATCGTTGTATAAACGTAATTGGCATAAGGGCCCGCTGTCTGGTCGCAGGCTATCCAGTTTTTATCGTTTCCCGCAATAGCGGTAACAGACGATCCCCAGGTTACACCGTTATCGGTTGAGGCAAGTACCTTGCAGCCGGAAATGTTTCCATACATGTTTTCATAAAACAGGTTTCCAAGACTGTCATAGGCAACCACCGGGTCGCCCGCCATGGTCGCACCGAAATTGGCAGTGTTTATGGCCCAGTCAAACCCGTTTTGCGTATTGTGCGGGGCATTGGTATTGTACGCGGTAAAATACCATGCCGGCTGTACAGGGTTTTCGGCCATGTTGCTCTCTGCAAAATCAACCCCAAGCAGGAAATTGTCCCAGTTTCCGACGGTGACGATGGAAGAGAGAGGTGCATCCGTATGGGCCGGGATACTTTCACGCAGGTATTGGGGTACCTGGTCAAGGTTGGGATTGTCCTGGTGGTATTGTGCAAATGACCTGTTTGCAGCCAGGACCATGAGTGCCAGGAAAGCGAAGGTAAATAGTTTCATAGGAAGAAGTTTTTAGGAAGGGTGTAAAGTTAAATAATAATTGACAAGTGACAAATGACAAGTGAGTTCTTGAACTCCCATTGATTTTAATACAATTTAAGATTGGAACTCCAGGGTCCGGCAGAGGAAGTCCACAGATTGTAGAAGAGGCTTTCCAGGTAGGTACCCTCTGCTCACCGTAAGCACCTGTCCGTTTATACCTGCCGGAACCACAATCCATTGCGTGCCATTCCACGATATCATATCGCCGGGGTTGGATCCCTGGGGCAAATTGACGGAAATCCACTTAGTACTGTTCCGGAAATAGTACCCGGGATTGACATTGTTCGGCGAAGTCCCGGCCGTGGCGGTATTGTAAACCAACAAACCCGCTGCCGGTGTAGGAACCGGTGATGCGCTGTTGAGAGCGGTGAGCGCAAATATACCTGTGTTCTCGATACCCCCTCCCTGAATCAGGGCAACGCGTTTCCCGGGTTAGAAAAACTTATAGATCACAATTTCAATGATCAATCCAAAGATAAACCAGAGTCCGAATTTCCTGTTGAATTCAAAGGCGTGCGCGACCAGGTATAACGGCCAGGTGCTTTTATCATACCCGTCGGGCGCTTCCGCCGGACGCGGCCTGGAAAATACCTTCACCATCTTTACAAAGTCAGGCACCGTGATGAAGACGATCAGCATGGCATATCCAAGCTGGCGGGTGACCACCAGGAACAGAACCAGCGCATACTGCATCACCCATAACGAAAGCGTGAGGTACCGGGTTGGTTTTTCGCCCAGGATCACCGGCAGGGTGCGCACGTTTTTGGCTTTGTCTTCGGGGAGTTTGTCGGTGTGTTTTCCAAGAAGTACGGTGGTAGGCCCGAGTGCGTATATAAGGCTCACCAGGGCAACCCAGTTGTCCCAGTGACCGCCGGATACCACGAAATAGGTACCGCCGATCATGAGCGGCCCCCATACGATAATCACTGAAATTTCACCGAGACCGAAATATTTAAGGGGCCAGGTATAGAAGAGCAGGAAAAAGAGCCCGGCACCGATCAGCCACAACGTCGAAAGCCCAACCATCCCGGTAATCAGGATTCCCAGCGAAAGAGCCAGGGCGCCCGAAACATAGATATAGTTCATAAATGCTTTTTTTGACAAAAAGCCATGTTCCAGGGGATGCGGGCCATAGAGGGAACGGTAATAGTTGTTGTGGTCGATCCCCTTCCGGTAATCGATCAGGTCGTTGAGGAGGTTATTGGTGGCATGGGCAAAAACGATCCCAAGTATGGCCGCCGCAAAAACGATCCCGTTGAACGTCCCCATACGGTATGCAAGGAGACCCCCGATTACGCCGGCGGTGGCGGTCATGATGAAAACGGCCGCACGGCTGGCTACAAGCCACCTTGAAATGATGTCAAGGTCATCCCATTCCTTCTTCGAGATCCGGGGTATCACCTTTAACGCTTTAATCCACATTTTAATCATATATATATAGCGATTTTTTTATGAGACATTGATGAACTGATAATTCAACGCGCCTATACACAGGAAACCATCCTCCGGATCATACGGCGTTTAATACCGGACAAAGGTACATGATTAGAAAGAATCTAAATAAGAACTTTCTTTAAAAGTTGAATTGACCAAATAGTGAAAATCGATACCCATCCCGGTCCGGGGATGTGCCCCAACCGATAGGTCTGCGACTGTCTGATGCCTCCCCCGATGCTGGGTGGGAGTTCTTTGCTGATGATTCCCTTATGATACGGGAAATTTAAAAAATCAAGTTGGCTGGTGATTTCGGGCTGTTGCCACAGGGGTGGTTGGGTAAGTGCACCTGACAGCCTATACCGACGGCACTCAATAGTCCCGAATGCAACGGGCAGTGGAACCCATAGCCTTGCCGCTGTAGTTCATATAGCTTCCCAAAACGTAGAAGTACATGCTCCGGCAAAGAGTGGCACCGTACTGGGCACTACTCCGATAGTAGCCGAAAGAGCCGCGATGGTAAAGCGAACCATCGCTGCCGTCCAGGTACCCGCCAGCATGGAGTTTTAATCCGGAGTTCCACGGGCCGGTCCATGAGGTCCAGCCGCCGGTATCGTCAACATTATACCACTCTGTATAAGTCGGGATTCGCCAGGTGCTGCCTAACTCGATGTTACATGGATCGTTGGCAGCTATCCAGTCAGAATTTTCACTTATTGGGTTAATCCAGGGAGTATTGGGCGTTCGGGTCGTCCCATCATGCTTGTAACCCTGTTGGCGGTTAAACTGCCAGTACCATCCTGCAGATGTTTCGGTCGCATCATCGACTGAGGTTGCCTGGTGATCGGCACCCATTGTAACCCGTAGCTCCTCCCACGCTATTCCAGTTCCATGCAACCTGGGTTTGCCCGGGAATCTGGGTTCCCGCTGTAGGAGTTGCCGGAGTCGTAAACATCGACATGGTCACCGGGTTGGATGTGGCAGGGTTCCCGCTCGCACAGGCGGCGCTGGATGTTAAAACGCAGGTAACGACATCATTGTTGGCCGGGGGATAGGTATAAACCGGGTTGTTTGGGCCGGCATTGATTCCGTTCACCTTCCACTGCCATGCAGGGCTCACTCCGCCGTTCACGGGAGTGGCCTTGAAAGTCACCTCCGCGGAGGCACACGCCGGGTTGGATGATGCGGTCAGGTAAACGGCCACCTCCGGGTTGACGATCACATGCATGTAAACCCTTGAAGTGGCAGGGTTGCCCGTCGCGCAGGGAGCGCCCGATGTCACCTGGCAGGTAACGGTATCCCCATCCGCCGGGTAATAGCTAAACACCGGGCTGTTGGTTCCCGCAACGACCCTGTTGATTTTCCACAGGTAAACAGGGGCCGGTCCCCCATTCACGGGGGTAGCCGTAAAAGTGACCTGAACCCCGGCACAGACAGGGTCTGCCGAGGGAGATACCGACACGCTCACGGGTTGTGGGATGCAGGTAACCCCCAGGGCCATCCAGTTCCCGTTTGTGAACATCATCATCGCCCCCGTTCCGGCCGTTCCGCAGTCGGTGCAGTATACCATCAGTCCATTGGCTGGATTTGCAATGGCGCCCAGGGCTGCATTCGTCATCCGGGGAGGCAGGATCCCGCGGTTGGTGAATTTCACATCCAGCCCGGCTGATGGATCGGGCTGGCTGCCGTCGGAATTGATGCCAACCTGGGCATGAAGCCCGATCCCGGTCAATAAAAGAATTATGAATATGATGAATGGCTTTTGCATAATTATGATGGATTTGGGGTATTAAGGTCAATTGTCTTTGATGCATCGCAAAGGAAAGCCGAATGCCTTGTCGTTGGCGCCCATGCCGCAGGTGCCGCCGGTGAAGGCCAGCATCCAGCCACTGGTCGAACCAAACGGGGTGCTGCCCCAGTAAGTGCCACCCGATCCACGGTATTCCAGGGAACCATCAGTATAGTAGAGATCCCCGGCGGCATGCATTTTCAACCCGGAGTTCCAGGGACCGTTCAAGGTTGTCCAGCCTCCGGCTGCATTTACATTGGTCCATTCTGTTGAGGTCGGTATCCGCCAGCCGCTGCCCAACTCAAGACTGCACGGGTCGTTGGCGGCCTGCCAGCCGATGGTTTCATTTGTTGCCGCGATCCAGGTTGTGCCGGGGGTTCGTGTTGTTCCGTCATGCTTATACCCCTGTTTTCGGTTAAACTGCCAGTACCAGCCTGCGGATGGTTCGGTAGCATCACCCGCATCGGTTGCCTGGTGGTCGGCGCCAAGGTTGCTGGTAATCCAGCATTTGGCAGTTTCACCGGGATATTGTTAATAGTGCCATAAGTAACTGTTTTGCTGACAGGAGCAACGGCACCTGCCACGTGACTGATGGTGATGGGAGAACCGCAGGCAAACTGACAGGAAGAGGTAGCCTGGTTCAGGGTGACCGGTTGCGAATTCCCGCAAGCATTATAAGCCCATGCATACCGGGTATACGCTGAGCTGCAGGTCAGCCCGGTTTCTGTTTTCGAGGTCTGGGTACCCATATCTGTTGCCGTCGCATAACTGTTCGTGGTGTTCCATTTGTACCCGGCAGCACCTGCCACCGTGTTCCAGTTCCAGGTGATCTGGGTGAGATCAGGAGTATTGGCTGCTGCCGCGGGAGATGCAGGCACTGCGCAACTCATGCTGATCGCGTACCAGCCTCCGTTCATAAACATGGCGAGGGCGCCGGTTCCGGATGGTCCGCAGTCGCTGAAGAACACGCATAACCCTGACACAGGATTGGGTATTGCGTTCATCTGCTCATTGGTCATCCTGGGCGGCAGCAACCCCTTGTTCGGAAATTTCACATCAAGTCCGGCCGAAGGGTCGGGAGGAGTGCCGTCGGTGTTGATCCCGGTCTGGGAAAATCCATGAAGGGTTGCTATCAGCAGGAGGTTGCCAATGATAAAGGGGATAAGCAGGTTTTTTTTCATGATGAGGCGCTCCGTTACAGGGAAGAATGTTTTATTGTGTTTGAGACCGGGCCTGATACCACAGTTTTTGCTGCAATTTCGTCTCTATTAAAACTAAATCAAAGGGAATTGACCCGTTATAAACCTGAAAAATAGATGTAATTTTTCCTGAACAAAGAGGTAAAAAACCACGGGTATCATTGACATATATCAACACCAGATTTAGGCTCCCCTGCTCTCTGTTTTTAAAAGTTGATTGCCGTCGCATGAATTCTGCTGTTTTATCCGGATGAGCTGTATGCTTTCTCTATGCAGGCTGTATGTTTTCTCTATGCGGGCTCTATGTTTTCTCTATGCGGGCTCTATGTTTTCTCTATGCGGGCTCTATATTTTGTCTGAGCCGGCTCTGAGGTTCCCGTGAGCATCCTCTTAGGTTCCTGTATTCAGGATGCTCTTAGATGAGTATCCTCTTAGATTCCTGCCCGATAAATCCGACAGTCAGACATGGTCCCTTGATGAAATTATTCTCATTGATAATCAGGATGTTATAAAATATTCAAAAAAAATAAAAGTTTTTTCAATTTCTACTGCAACGAATTCAGGAATTGACTTGTCATTATAGTAAAGGGGGTTATAATATTAAAATGTGAAACGTATGATCATTTTTATCGCAAAGAGACTCGGAAAAAAGGTCGATCTCCCCGAAGGTGGATGGTTCAACACAGAAGCTGATGAAAAAGCCGGCGGGATTCACCTGGCGAGGGCACCGCCGGGGGATTGACGATTGACGATTGACGATTGACGATTTTGTTTCATAGTCAGTCGTCCAGATTCAAAATAATTTTAACAATTTAAAATACAAGGTTATGACAAAAGTTATAGTAAACGAAATGCTCAAGAGCATGTCGGGCAGATATGGGGAGAAGCACGTTTTCCGCGATTTCGCAGGAAATACCATCGTTGCAAAAAGACCAACTTTGAATGGCGAAAGCTCAGTCGGCCAGGAGGCGCACAGGGGCTTTTTCAGAGAGGCCATCAAATATGCCACTTTTACAAAGGATGATCCTGCAAAATGGGCGAAATACGTAAGCAGGCATGTTCCTGGCAGATCTGCCTTCAACCTGGCTGTTTCCGATTTCATGTGTCCTCCGGTGATCGAACAAATCGATGCGTCCCAATACATGGGCCATGTCGGCGACAAGATCATTGTCACTGCCGTTGACAAGTTTGAAGTAACCGGCGTGGAAGTGAGGATCACCGGCCATGACGGCACGCTAATCGAAGAGGGAGTCGCCCTGAGACACGAGAATACCAGCTTTTACGCATATGTGTCAACGCGTGAAAATTCCACCCGGGCCGGTACGGTGCTTACCGTTACTGCATCAGACAACCCGGGGCACTCTGTAACAGCAACGGAAACGTTGTGAAGTACCTGATTGGAGTATTGGGCCGGGAGATTTCCCGGCCCTTTTTTACTGTTATTTTCAATTTATGCGGTCAGGTCATCCGGATGTTTTGTAAATTAGGAAAAATTTCCGGATCACTTAATTCCATCTGCTCATGAAACGTTTTCTTTCATTCTTTGCACTGCTCACCCTTACGCTTTCAGCCTATCCGCAACATGGCTGGCGTGACCATGAAGCGGAGGTGAAAATAATTATAAATACCCCCGGCGAAGCAAGGATGTTGAATGCCCTTCACCTGAATGGTGATTTTCATCCCTCCGGAGGATTTGCGGTCATGTACGTTGTGCCTGCCGAACTTGACCGGATCAGGGCTTGCGGGCTATCCGCTGAAGTCCTGAAAAAAGACCTGAATGAGTACTACAGGGGGTTCTGGTCCGACAGGTCGGAGCAATATCATAACTATGACCAGATCATCGCCCTGATGGACAGCCTGGCCACCTCCTTCCCCGCCATTTGCCAGAAAATCCTTTTCGGGTTGACCCCGCAGGGGCGGCAGCTTACCTGCCTGAAGATAAGCGATAACGTGACGGTGGAAGAAAACGAGCCCGAAGTCCTTTTCGACGGCGGCATCCACGGGGATGAAATCGGGGGACCCGAGAACCTGATCAGGTTTGCAAGACAGCTTTGTACCGGCTATGGCTCCGATCCGGAGACCACCGAACTGGTAAACAGCCGGGAGATATTCATTTACCCTATGGTAAACCCCGACGGAAGGGCCAATATGTCGAGGTACAACAGCAACATGGTCGACTGCAACCGCGATTGGGGCTACATGTGGAACGGCGAAGGCAATAGTCCGGGTGCTTTTTCCCAGCCTGAGACCAGGACTATCCGGAATTTCCTGGGCAGTCACCGGTTTGTCGTACATGTGTCATATCACAGCGGCGAAGAGGTGGTATTGTACCCATGGTGTTACCGTGCATCCAACGTGCCGGATTACGCGGGCTTCATCCAGCTGGTTTCCGCATATTCTTCCTCCTCCGGCTATTCAAACCTTCAGTACCGGCAGTCGTATG
The DNA here is from genome assembly GCA_903828645.1 of uncultured Bacteroidales bacterium. Taxonomy (GTDB): domain Bacteria; phylum Bacteroidota; class Bacteroidia; order Bacteroidales; family FEN-979; genus CAIVAT01. The sequence continues at coordinate 435 of CAIKNA010000011.1, read as the reverse complement.
CCGATTACCCGACCAACGGGGAGACCATCGACTATAGTTACGGAGCCGAAGGCAACAGCGCCCTCACGATGGAGATTTCCAACAGCAAGCAACCACCTTCAACCCAGATTCAGTATTATTATCAGAATAATGTACCGGCCATGATGGCCATGATGAGGGAGGCGGGTTATGGCATCGAAGGAACCATAACCGACAGCATAACCGGCCAGCCTCTGCAGGCAACGGTATTCGTGGATGCCTTATTTCCGGTCTATTCCGATTCTGTCATTGGCGATTTTCACAAGTTTCTCCCGGCAGGAAGTTACAATGTGAAATTAATGGCAAATCATTACAGGACAAAAATCATCAGTAATGTCGTTGTAAACGCGCAGTCTTCAACCCTCCTGAATGTTCAGCTGCAGCCCTCAACGGGTCACTGCGCAACCAGGCTGGCAG
>CAIKNA010000010.1 GCA_903828645.1 uncultured Bacteroidales bacterium | reverse complement strand
TTAGTATTATGCAGGGAATGCATCTTTTTGATGTCGTAGATAATTGCAAGCTCGAAGACCGTGATTGGTATTCAGAACAGACGAATAGGACCCTACGGGCTGAAAATAAGTCTCGTTGGAAGGGAATTAGTAATCCTTTCACGGTGTCAAAGATGATGCAGGAACGTGCTATTGCGCTTATCTCCCGACATCCCGTCGACTATGTGGCACTTCATTTTAACGGGATGCTGCAAATGCTTTTTCCATGGAAAGGCGAGTTTTGCCAGCCTTTGGTTGTAGAAGAAGCGCTTACTGACATTTTTAAGATTAATAGGTTCAGTTTGGATAGATTCGGTAATATTATAAATCGGTTTAGGTTGAACAGATTTACTGAAATGCAATGGCGTTATCAGCGCATGATTATTTTTATGACTCTTTTTGCTTTTCCTATGTCACTTCTCGAAAAAAAGTATGTCCAAACGACCTTTCTTGGTTTGACCGCATTGTTTTTTTTATTGCTTGTCGGTCCGGTAGGTTACTCCAGATATAAGTTTTTGATACTCCCGCCACTGTACCTGCTTGCGGCATATTCTGCAAATCATATTGTTCACATACTTAGGCTCATCTTCTACAGTTGGGGACTTTTTAAGAGCATTTTTTTGACGTAAGTCCTTTGTTTACACCAAATTGATTTTCGCGGAGTCAAAAACCTAGTGCCAAGGAATCACGCTATATTCGCGATTATTTGTATTATTCCGCTTGATTAAAAAATAAATTCGACGATAATCATCCTGATGGTAAACGAGAGGAGCCGGAAATGTTCATCAGGACGAAAAAGGTAAACGGAAAAGTCTATCTGCAAATGGTCGAGAGCCGATGGGTTAACGGCCGGGTCAAACAGAAAGTGCTGGGAGGGCTCGGCCGGCTGGATGTGTTGCAAAAGACAGGGCAGTTGGACGGATTATTGCGCTCGGGGATGAAATTCTCAGAACGCTTGGCCGTGCTGGATGCTCATGATGCGGGACGCAGCATTACCACGAAGACCAGCAAGATAGGCGCGGCGATGGTTTTCGAGAGGTTGTGGTCCAATAGCGGGCTTCCGGAAATTCTGGAAAAACTTTTGGCGGAGAGGGCATTTGAATTGCCGGTGGAGCGGGCCATTTTCACCACGGTGTTGCACAGATTAATTTCTCCCGGATCGGATCGCGCGTGTGAGAAGTGGAAAAAAGATCATAAGATCGATAGTGCTGAGGATATTGATCTGCACCACTTTTATCGAGCGATGGGATGGCTGGGATCGGTATTGCCGCAAGCGGAACAGTTGGGGGCGAGTCCGTTCAGTCCCCGCTGTGTGAAAGACTTGGTGGAAGAAGAATTATTCAAGCAGCGTCAGGATTTGTTCAGCGGTCTGGATTTAGTTTTTTTTGACACGACCGCCATATATTTTGAAGGAGAAGGCGGAGAAACGATCGGACGCTGGGGCCATTCCAAAGATCACCGACCGGATTTGAAGCAGATGGTGGTGGGTATGGTGATTGATGATGAGGGGAACCCTATTTGTTCAGAGATGTGGCCCGGGAATGCAGCGGATGTGAAAAGTTTGGTTCCTGTGGCGGACCGATTGAAAACGAAGTTTCATATTGGCCGTGTTTGTTTGGTCGCGGATCGAGGGATGATCAGTGAGGAAACGAAAAAAGAGATCAAGAAGCTGGGTTGGCAATATATTTTAGGAGTGCGGATGAGAAGAGTCAAAGAGGTCCGGGACTTGGTGGTTTCTGACGAAAGTCCATTCGAGGATGTTTTTCCTAAAAGTCCGAACGTCAAGGATCCATCGCCCTTAAAGGTCAAGGAAGTGGTGGTGGGTGAGAACCGGTATGTGGTGTGTTTCAATGAAGATCAGGCAACGAAAGACCGCCACGACCGGGAAACGATTATCGCCTCGTTGCAGGAGACCCTGAAACAAGGAGATAAGGCTTTGGTGGGAAACAAGGGATACCGGCGGTACTTAAAGACCCAGAAAGGCCATTTTGAAATCGATGTGGCCAAAGCCGAACAAGAGGTGCGCTATGACGGCAAATGGGTGTTGACCACCAACACCGATTTATCGGCCAAAGAGTTGGCGTTGAAATACAAACAACTGTGGATGGTGGAAGATATTTTCCGTTCGATGAAATCCTTACTGAAAACACGACCGATCCATCACAAGTGCGATGAGACGATCCGCGGACATGTGTTCTGCAGTTTTCTGGCTCTCGTGCTTCGCAAGAAATTGCAGGACCTGCTGGACCAGAAGGGTTGTAAAGAGCTGGAATGGGCCGATATCATTCACGACCTGGATCAAATGATCGAAACGGAAATCAATCTCTCAGGCAAGAGCTATGTGCTGCGAAGCGAAATAAACGGTAGCGCTGGCAAAGTATTTCAGGCCGTCGGGATTGCCATTCCGCCTAAATTGGTACAAAAATGATAGAAATCCTTGGCACTAGGCGTTTTCGATTTTTGTATCCCCTTTATTTATAAGGACTTAACTTTTTCAGGTGTAGAAGATGAGT
>CAIKNA010000009.1 GCA_903828645.1 uncultured Bacteroidales bacterium | reverse complement strand
CAGAAAAAAGGCACAGCTGCTGGCTGCCAGCCGTGATGTAATCATTGATTACCAAATACATGATCTGGAAGCGCTTGATTATCTTCCCGGACATTTTGATGCAATTGCACTGGTCTTTGTCCATACCTCTTCTTTAAAACGCAAGGTAATACACCAGAACCTGATAAAATTCCTAAAGCCTGGCGGAACCTTGATACTGATCGGGTTTTCAAAGGAGCAGTTACTATTTTCTTCAGGTGGCCCTAAAGAAATATCCATGCTTTTTTCCCTTGATGAGTTAAGAGATGACTTTTCCGACATGCAGATCCAAACCTTAGAACGGATTGAATTTGAGGTTGAAGAAGGCGAGTTTCATCGTGGGAAAGCATCCATAATTAAAATGGTGGCTCTTAAATAGGACGAGAACAATTACACAAAATATGTTGATCGAACCGTTCCCGGTTACGAATTAAGCGTCGAAATAATGTTCGCGTACCTAACTTCCATGTCCAGATATTAGGGTATTAATCATCACGGACAAAATCTAAAAAAATATATATCTATATATGTTTGTATATCAAGATGTTTCTTTTATTATAAACATATGTTCATCATATGTAGAATAATTGTGAATAAATTAACATAACGTTTTGTAGATTTGCAGGGTTTTTCCGGAGGTATTCATGATAAAATCATTTAATTTTTTCCCTTTTACAATAGAATTGCCCGTGTAATTTCCAATAGAGTTTTTTATCTGGACAAAAGAACCACTCAAGGAATAAAATATGAGAGCTGTAACATCAATTAAAGATTCACATCGCCTTGTTGGAATAATGCTACTGTTACTGCTTGTAGCGAGTGCATGCAACCGCGATCCCAGGCTTAGTAATGGTATGGTGCCGGTCCCTAAAAACCCGCTAACCGGCCATTTGATCCCCCACCTGGATCACAGTCCCTATTTCAAGGACTCAATCACATCTCCTCAGGCGGTTACCCGGAAATGTCTTAAATGTCACGTTAACAGTGCCAGGGAAGTCATGAAAACAGCACACTGGACCTGGATCAGCGGGGATGTTGTCCGGAAAGGTAAAGTCATTCCGCTTGGCAAGCGCAACCAGGTCAATAACTTCTGCATAAGTGTTGTAGGTAACTGGGGATCCTGTACAATCTGCCATGCCGGTTACGGGTGGGGTGACATGAACTTCGATTTCACAAAGGAGGAGAATGTTGATTGCCTTGTATGTCATGACGGTTCAGGCACATATTCAAAATCAAAACGTGGTTTGCCAGGCAAGACAGTTGACCTTCGTGTTGTTGCCGGAAGTGTGCGCAGGCCCAATCGTGATAACTGCGGGATCTGTCATTTCAGTGGTGGAGGCGGCATGGGTGTGAAGCATGGCGATCTTGATGAATCACTGCTGAATGCCAACCAGGAGCTTGACTATCACATGGGAAAACTCAATTTCCAATGCATCGACTGCCACAAAACAGAACACCATTTCGTTTCCGGTAAATTAAACACTACTTATACTGAAAAAACAAAGGCGGTGCGATTTGGATGTGAAGATTGTCATACTCTGAAACCGCATAAAGACTATCGTCTGAACGAACATACCGCCCGAATAGCCTGTCAGACCTGCCATATTCCGGAGTTTGCCCGGAAACTTCCGACAAAAATGACCTGGGATTGGTCAAAAGCAGGCGATTCAACCCGAAAGGATAATCCACATGAATATCTTAAGATTAAGGGCGAATTCCATTATGAGGAAGATGTAGTGCCGACGTACGCCTGGTACAACGGGAGAATGGATCGTTACATCGTCGGAGACAAGCTCGACAAGGAAGCCGAGCACAATATAAACCGCCCCCTGGGATCCCGCGATGATGCGAATGCAAAGATCTGGCCGTTCAAGGTGCACCATGCCAAACAACCATATGATCCCGTCAATAATATTATTATCCCTCCGATAACCAGCGGAAAAGGTGGTTTTTGGACTAAGTTCGACTGGAGCCTTGCAGTGAAGGAAGGCGCGGAAATAAACGGTTTACCGTATAGCGGAACGTACGGTTTTACCCCGACCGTTATGTACTGGCCCATTACTCACATGGTCACTACAGTTAAAAACGCTTTGTCCTGCCAGGAGTGTCATTCTCCCGGAGGCCGGCTGAATTGGAAAGAACTTGGTTACGCTCATGATCCTGTCCAGGGGCCTGTTAAATCAACTCTTAAATAGAGAAGTACTATGAAAAAACAACCAAAACCTGTCACCAACCCATACTTGGCAGGTACCATTCTCGGAGTGGTTCTTTTTGCCGCCTTTGCTCTTACGCACAGCGGATTGGGAGCGTCGGGAGCCATCAGTCGCATCCAGGTTTCGCTCACAAAATTGATCTGGCAATCGCATGTTGATAAAGTCGGCACATTTGCTCTCATGGGGGCCGGCGACACCAATCCCTTGGATCACGCAAGTGTGTTTCTGCTTTTGGGCACATTTGCCGGTGGTATGATTTCAGCATTATTTAACCGTCGATTGAGATTTGAAATTCTCAAGGGTCCACGAATCTCAAAGACCCAACGGCTTTTCTTTGCCCTTATCGGTGGTGTAATAATGGGGTATGGCGCCCGTTTTGCGCGAGGTTGTACATCCGGACAGGCGTTATCCGGCGGAGCTGTTCTCTCACTTGGGAGCTGGGCGTTTATGTTCTGCGTTTTTATCGGAGGCTATGCCACTGCTTATTTTGTCCGGCGCCTTTGGGCTGATTAATTTATAAAAAAGGAGAATAGTAATATGTTACCACTCGATATTAGTTCAGAACTAGGGAAAGCCGGAGGTTATCTGGTGTTCTTCCTGATCGGTAGCGGTTTTGGTGTTGCACTGGAACTGGCCGGATTTGGCGATTCACGACGCCTTGCCGCACAATTCTACTTCAAAGATATGACGGTGCTGAAAACTATGTTTACCGGCATCATCGTTGCCTGCATTTTGATTTTTCTCTCTTCAGCCGTAGGATTCCTTGATTTTACCCAGCTTGCAGTAAACCAGACTTTCCTTTGGCCCGGCATTATCGGAGGGCTCATTATGGGTGTTGGATTTATCGTCGGGGGATACTGTCCCGGCACCTCGGTAGTGGCGACTGCAAGTCTTAAACTGGATGGCTTGTTATTTCTTACAGGTGCAGTGCTTGGTGCTGGTCTTTTTGGCGAATCTCTTCCGAAATTCGAAGGTTTCTGGTATTCTTCATTCACCGAGCGGTTTCTTGTTTCCGACTGGCTAGGCTGGTCAATAGGTGCTACTGTTTTCGCTGTCATCCTGTTTGCATTGATTATGTTTTATGGAGCGGAAAAAGTCGAAGAGTATTTCCGTATCAGGGGCACCGGAAAAGCCATGTCATGGAAAATCACAAGACGATCCTATCTGTTTGGTGCAGGAACTTTGGTTGTTTTAGCCGGCCTTGTCTGGATCATTGGTCAACCCGATCCGGTTCGTAAATGGAAATATATGGAGAGCCGTTATGCCGTTCAGCTGACTACAAAGGCTGTCTTCATTCATCCCCTGGAATATGTAAAAACGAATAACGAAGCAACGATCAAGCTTATTACCCTCGATCTGCGCCCGGGTAAGGATTTTGAGGCTTTTCATCTCAGTGGTTCACAAAATGTCACGCTTGATGACCTTCTTAAAACCAGTGTTGTAGCTCCGCTTGCACAACTTCCGCCCCAGGGAGTTGTAGTTCTCATCGCTGAAAACGACTCGGTTTCCATCAAAGCGTGGAAATACCTGAAAGTCCAGGGTGTTGTCAACCTATACATACTGGAAAATGGTTTACAGAACTGGAAAAGTCTTTTTGCGGACAAAACAGTTGCAGGAAAGACCTTCAATCTCGCCTCTCCTCCTTCAGAGGTGCTTAAACTATTTCCTAAAGACTCTTTTATCCAGAAGATAAAGATTGGTTCCAAAAAACGGGCTGGCGGGCTGTGCAGCTAAAACTTTTAAAGCTTATGAAACTACAATCCCTAACATTGAAAATAGTTTCCTGTCTGCTGACCTTTGGTCTGGCAGCAACAGGCGTAATGGCGCAGAATACTTCGCTTTCTTCCCCGTCAAATCCGGATTGCATGACATGCCATGAAAAAAGCATTTCTGCCCATGATTACAACGCTTCCGTCCACAAATCCCTCAAGTGTTCTGCCTGTCACATTGTTGATGCTTCAAAACCGGCAATCAGCTCCGCGCAGGGAAAGCCATCGTGTATTGTTGCTTTCAAACCAATGGATTGCAGCAGTTGTCACAGTGCAATTGTGAAAGAACACAAGGTAAGCATTCACAACTCAGAACGTCTCCCCATTGCCTGTTCAAAATGCCATGCGGACATTCATGCAATTACCTCCCTTAAAAATAACAAGGTGGGAGCTGCCAGGTTATGTGGTCAGTGTCACGCGAAAGAATCCGCTTATTTCAAATCCATTCACTTCCAGGCACTGGCTGGTGGAAACAATGACGCACCTGCTTGTACGGATTGCCACGGTCTTCATGCGATCAGCAAAATTCATAATGCTGCACAAGGCAGGTCTATCCATACCCAGGCCTGTTTGAAGTGTCACGCTGATGCGGAAAGGATGGCGCGTAACCATGTGACCACCATTGCGCCTGAAACATATTTTGCCAGTTACCATGGCAAGAACGTACGACTTGGCTATCCCGAAAAGGTCGCTGGCTGTGCAGATTGCCATGGTGCACATAACATCCTTCCGGCGAAGGATACTAATTCAACTGTCAATCAAGCTCATTTGCCCGGTACTTGTGGGCAGTGCCATATTAATGCCAGCAAGGGATTTGCCAAGTTCATACCACATGCTGAACCCACCAACAGGAGTAAATACCCTGCACTTTTCTGGGTTACGATATTCATGAATGCCTTACTGGCCGGAACCTTCCTTTTTTTCTGGGTACACTCATTGCTTTGGGCATTCAGGGGCACCGTGGAAAAGAAACAACTCCGTAATGCGGAATTATTTGCTCCAGCAGGGCATCATGCCAACAAAAATGGTAAAATCAAGCAGAAAGTCTACCGTCGTTTCAATTTGGTTCATATCGTCCTGCATCTTTTTGTCGTTACCAGTTTCCTTGGGTTGGCATTGACGGGTCTGCCGTTGAAGTTTAATTATACTCCCTGGGGAAAGACCCTGATGGACTTTATGGGGGGGATTGGTACTGCAGGAATAATCCACCGCATTTGTGCAATCATTACATTCGGCTATTTCTTTGTTGCCCTGGTCATGAGTACCCGCTTCCTTTTCTCCAAAAAGCATTCGAATGAATCTTTTTTCAAGCGACTTTTCGGGCCTGATTCACTTTTT
>CAIKNA010000008.1 GCA_903828645.1 uncultured Bacteroidales bacterium | reverse complement strand
TTTTTCATGAGGAAATTTTCTATAAAAGTATGAAAATCTTCCCGTTTTATCTATTTCACGAAGTTATACGAAGTAATACCTGAAGGCGTACAACTGAATACCATCCTTCGCGGCACTTCGTGCATTCCTTCGTGGTTCTTCGTGTCACTTTTTTCACGTACATTTACACCTCATAAGCTTTCAAAATGGACAATAGCGATATCACTATCCTGCTGGTTGACGACGAACCCGACATCCTTGAATTCCTGGGATATAACCTGGAAAAAGAGGGTTACCGTGTCTTAAAAGCCAAAAACGGGCAGAAAGCCCTGAAAATGGCCAGGCAATACAAGCCGCAACTGGTTATTCTCGATGTGATGATGCCGGTGATGGATGGCATGGAGGCCTGCACAGAAATCAGGAAAATTCCTGAACTGGCAGGCACACTGATTGCTTTCCTCACCGCGCGCGGAGAGGATTATTCGCAGATTGCGGGGTTTGAAGCCGGGGCGGATGACTACATCACCAAACCCATTAAACCAAAATTGTTCATCAGCCGCATCCAGGCTTTGTTACGAAGGTACAAACCAGAACCTGAAGAGAGCAACATCATCACGCTCAAAGGATTTACGATTGATAAAAACCGGTATGTGGTGGTGAAGGACGATACTGAAATCACCCTGGCGCGCAAAGAGTTCGAACTGCTGCAGTTCATAGTCTCCCGGCCTGATAAGGTTGTAACCCGTGAAGAGATCTTTGCAAACGTGTGGGGTGAAAATGTAGTGGTCGGCGACCGCACCATCGACGTTCATATCCGCAGGATCCGCGAAAAACTGGGCATTGACAGCATCCGGACCATCAAAGGTGTCGGATACAAATTCGACGAGGGATGAAGTTTCATGAACCGAAAAACCTCGCGTTCCTCAATGCCGGTGTCATCACAGGAGCATATGCCATCCTTTTTTTCATGTCGGTCGGCATTATTTTTGAACATGCCTTTATCCATTTTTACAGTTTCCTGGCGCTGATTGTCAGTTCGGCCGTGATTTTCATCATTGCCTATGCCATCTTCCTGCATACGCTTGAAAAATTCATTTACAGCAAGATCAGGTTGATTTATAAGTCAATCCATTCCGTAAAGGTGGGAAAACGCGAACAACCCTCCCATCAGCCGGCAAACAACCTGATTGACAATGTTCGGGAGGAAGTCGAAAACTGGGAATCGGAAAAACAGCTGGAGATTGAACAACTCAAACGGCTGGAGCAATATCGCCGTGAGTTTATCGGGAATGTTTCCCATGAGCTTAAAACGCCGCTGTTCAACATCCAGGGATATGTATCCACCTTGCTGGACGGCGGGCTCGAAGACCCTGCAGTGAACAGGGAGTACCTGAGACGGACGGAAAAAAGCATCGAACGGCTGGTGAAGATTCTTGAAGACCTGGATGAGATTTCACAACTTGAATCCGGGCAGATGAAACTGAAAATTACCCGGTTCGATATTGTCGGCCTCACACGGGAAGTAACGGAACTGCTTGAAATGAAGGCCCGAAAACATGAGATCCTTCTGGTCCTGAATGATCCGGGAAAGCCAGCCCTGGTTGAGGGAGACAAGGACAAAATCAGGCAGGTGCTTACCAATATCATCGACAACTCCATCAGGTATGGATCCCGGGAAAATGGGAAGACCAAGATCACCTTTTTCGACATGGACGAAAACATCCTGACTGAAATAACAGACAACGGGATAGGAATTGACCCGGCCGACCTGGCAAGGGTTTTTGAACGATTCTATCGCACCGACCGCGGAAGGGCGGCCACTAAAAAAGGAAAAGGGCTTGGATTGGCCATAGTCAAGCACATCGTTGAAGCGCACCACCAGACTATCAATGTGCGCAGTACCATCGGGGTGGGAACGACTTTTGGATTTACACTGAAAAAAGCCTGATCTCAGCTGGACCGTTCCGTTGTAAATAAAACCAGTTGTTCCAGCGATTTACGGTAAATATTATCTGGGAATGGCTGGAGGATATCCAGTGACTTCCTTTGGTATTCCAGCATCTTTTCATGGGCATAGGCAATCCCGCCGCGTTGGACGACTTTTTCAACCAGTTTTGAGACCCTGGCCGCATCGTCGTGGTGATTTTTAACGGTATTGATGATCCAGCGCTTTTCCATGAAATCGGAGTGGTTCAACAGGTAAATGAGCGGAAGGGTCATCTTCTGGTCGCGTATGTCGGTCCCATTTGGTTTGCCGGTTGCATTGTTGCGATCATAATCAAAAAGATCGTCCTTTATCTGAAACGCTATGCCAACATGTTCCCCGAAAGACCACATGGACTGAATCTGTTCCCTGGAAATACCCACGGATGATGCGCCGCAGGCACAACAGGAAGCAATCAATGTGGCTGTTTTCTTTCTGATGATCTCAAAATAGATGTTTTCCTGGATGTCGAGTTTTCTTGCTTTCTCAATCTGGAGAAGTTCACCCTCACTCATTTCACGCACCGCACTGGAAACGATTTTAAGAAGTTCGAATTCGTCGTGCTCCAATGCCAGCAGCAACCCCCGTGATAAAAGATAATCACCGACGAGCACGGCAATTTTGTTTTTCCACAGGGCATTCAACGAAAAGAACCCACGACGCAGGTTCGAATCGTCAACCACATCGTCATGCACGAGGGTGGCGGTATGCAAAAGTTCAATGAGGGAGGCTGCCCTGAAGGTGCTTTCATTTACGGCACCGCACACCCCGGCCGAGAGAAAAACAAACATCGGGCGCATTTGTTTGCCCTTGCGTTTGATGATATACCGGGTGATGGTATCGACCAAAGGGACAGAACTCTTCATCGATGCCCTGAATTTTCCTTCAAAGGCCTCGATGTGTTCAGTAATGGGTTCTTTTATTTGATTCAGCGATATCAATAGGTTCCGTGATTGAATGTGTAAAAGTAATCATTTTTCATGTACCTGTGGCGTAAAGAGACAAGGCCTCTCTCCCCTGCCGGACTCTGTCGCTCCTGCTAATTTAGGATTTACCATTGAAAATGCTGAATTTTGCATTTCAATCATTTAACATGTCAGGATTTCTCTTTCACGAGGTAATTTTTGGCCCGGTACGCAGCAGGCGCCTGGGTTTATCACTAGGGATCAACCTCCTCCCGCTGCATTCGAAATATTGTTCTTTCAACTGCATCTATTGTGAATGCGGGTGGACGCCATCCAACCTGCCAGACCACCCGGAATTTCCATCGCGTGCAGAAGTGAGCGATTATCTGTCCACGCGACTGAAACAGCTGGCCCTGGAAAATTACCTGCCCGATGCCCTCACCTATGCAGGAAACGGAGAACCAACCCTCCATCCTGAGTTTGCCGGAATCGTGGATGATACCATCTCCCTGCGAAATCAGTTTGCCCCGGATGCGAAAGTAACCGTTCTGTCAAATTCAAGCATGATTCATGTTCCCGATGTTTTCCAGGCACTTCAGAAACTGGATCACAATATTCTCAAACTGGATGCCGGTTCGGAGAGGGTATTCAACCTGATTAACAATCCCGTTGAGCCTGTTAATTTTGCAGGACTGATTGAAGATTTGAAAAAACTTCATGGAAACCTTTTGATCCAGAGCATGTTCCTGCGGGGGAATTTCAAAGGGCAGGCGGTTGACAATACCACCGGCGGGGAGGTTGATTCATGGATAGGGCGGTTATTGGAAATCGGTCCCAAACTCGTGATGATTTACCCGATTGCCCGGGCTACGCCGGTCCATAACCTCGAAAAAATAACCTTGCATGAACTTGAAGCAATTGGTGAAAAAGTACGAAAGGCAGGAATGAAGGTGCAGGTGTATCAGTAGGATTTACGAATGACGATTTACGAATGACGATTTACGATTTACGATTTACGATTTACGATTTGGACCTTGACTTGACCGTTTAACCGCTTACCTTTGAAATACCAGGTCTGGAAACAACATTTACCATGGAAAGTTTATATTACCCTGCAAAGATCTGGCTGGCATTCGGCGAGGCCGTGAATGGCAACCCTGAAATTACCGGCTGGCTTATGAACAACGGATTCCCTGAGGTCGCAGCATTGGCCCACGCAATCAGGGGAAGCGAGGAGGCCACTGCCTGGCTCTTTACAAACAAATTTTTTCACCTTGCCGCCCTGGATGCGGCCATTGATGAAAACATGAAGGCCTATGAATGGCTGATTGCCAATAAACATCCGTTGCTGGTTGTCTTTGCAGATGCATGTCGCGGGAAACAATCAGCCATCAACTGGTTTTATGAAAACAAAACAGAGGCTTTCGTGCTGATTGCCCAAAGAATCAAATATCTTCGTGACAATACCACCTTTGACTACCACAAGAAAAAATTCTAGCGGTTACCCGCATTTGGAGTATCCGCAACTCTTGCATACCAGGCAACCTTCCTGGTAAACCAGCCCGTTTTCATCGCTGCATTTCGGGCAGGCATGCTCGGCCGCTTTGGTACCATCGGGGATGAACTTCTTCAATGCACGCTCTATTCCGTTTTTCCAGGTGTTGATGGAATCGACTTCAAAGTGGAGTTTTGATATGATGTTGACTACAAACGGGAGCGGCATCCCATGCCTTAAAATGCCGGAGATCAGTTTTGCATAATTCCAGTACTCCTTGTTAAAGGAACGAGACAGCGCTTCGATGGTGATCTTGTAACCCTGGCGGTCTTCGAATTGGAAGTCGTACCGTGACCCGACTCCATCGGGACGGGTTTTCACGATCCAGCCTTTCTGCACCCAGGTGGGAACCCAGAAATCCTCAGCGACCCCTGTAAATATTTCATACGGACGTCCGTCGAGTACACCCACCACGGCAACCCATTTTTCATGATCATTCTGAAAACGGATGATATCGGCTTCCAGACGATCGGGTCGGTGAGGCGCCTTGGTTTCAACAAATTCGTTGCCTTTATCCTTCTTTTTCTTATCCTTTGAATCGTTGTTCACCAGCACACCGGAACGGGAACCATCACGATAAACGGTCATTCCCTTGCATCCTTCTTTCCAGGCAGTTTCGTAGATGGTGCTGATCATCTCTTCCCTGGCATCGTTCGGCACATTGACTGTGACACTAATTGAGTGGTCGACCCACTTCTGAACGGCGCCCTGCATTTTCACCTTTGCAACCCAGTCAACGTCGTTGGCTGTGGCTTTATGATACGGAGATTGTTTGATGATCCCTTTCAGATCTTTCTCGTTCATGTGCGATACCTCGTCAACATTGAACCCATTGACGGTAAGCCAGGTTATGAAATTATGATGGAACACATTGTACTCTTCCCATGTATCGCCCACTTCGTCTTTAAAGGTGATTTTTACATTTTTATCATTGGGGTTTACTTTACGGCGGCGTTTGTAATTCACGGCAAATACCGGTTCTAAACCCGAAGTCGTTTGCGTGAGGATGCTCACCGAACCTGTCGGGGCGATGGTGAGCATGGCGATGTTGCGCCGCCCGTTCACGGCCATGTCCGAATAAACATCAGGTGCTGCACTCTTCAGCCTTTGAATGAAAGGATTATTTGCTTCGCGCGCTGTGTCATATATCGGGAAGGGGCCTCTTTCTTTCGCAAGGGTGACGGAGGAGCGGTAGGCCTCTATGGCCAGTATTTTGTGTACCTCTACCGAGAAATCGGTTGCATCATCCGACCCGTAGCGGGTTCCGAGTGCAGCTAGCATATCGCCCTCGGCGGTGATGCCAAACCCGGTCCTCCGGCCCTGGATGGCCTTTTTCTTGATATTCAGCCACAGGTTTCTTTCCCTGACTTTAATCTCCTCTCCTTCAGGATCCAGTTCTATTTTTGCCAGGATCCGGTCAATTTTTTCAAGTTCGAGGTCGATGATGTCATCCATCATCCGCTGGGCTTTATGAACATGTGATATAAAAAGCCCCGAGTCGAAGCTTGCTTCAGCTGTAAACGGTTTGTCAACATAATTGTAAAGGTTGATGGCCAGAAGCCGGCAACTGTCATAAGTGCACAATGGGATTTCTCCGCAGGGGTTGGTGGAGACGGTACGGAAACCCAGATCGGCATAGCAGTCGGGAATTGATTCGCGGATGATGGTATCCCAGAAGAGGATGCCGGGTTCTGCGGATTTCCAGGCATTGTGAACGATTTTATTCCAGAGTTCACGGGCTTTCATGGGTTTTTTAAACGAAGGATTCTCGGAATCGACCGGGAACCGCTGAACAAATTCCGTATCATTCACCACCGCCTGCATAAATTCATCAGTGATCTTGACGGAAATGTTAGCCCCGGTCACTTTGCCGGCCTCCAGTTTTGCGTCGATAAAATGTTCGGCATCAGGATGTACCACGGAAATACTGAGCATCAATGCGCCCCTGCGGCCTTCCTGTGCAACTTCACGGGTTGAATTTGAATACCTTTCCATGAATGGAACAATCCCGGTTGAAGTGAGGGCGCTGTTTTTCACTTCACTGTTTTTGGGGCGGATGTGCGAAAGATCATGCCCCACCCCTCCCCTTCGTTTCATCAGCTGAACCTGTTCCTCGTCCGTTTTCATGATGGCACCATAAGAGTCGGAAGCTCCTTCGTTGCCGATCACAAAGCAATTTGACAGGGAGCCTATCTGGAAATCGTTCCCGATACCGGCCATGGGGCTGCCCTGTGGAACAATGTACTTAAAGTTGCGCATGAGTTCAAAGAGTTCATCCTCGCTCATCGGGTTGGGGTATTTCTTCTCTATGCGGGCAACTTCACGCGCAATCCGGCGGTGCATGTCATCAGGTGTCAATTCAAACAAATGACCTTCCGAATTTTTCAGTGCGTATTTGTTGGCCCACACATTTGCGGCAAGACTGTCTCCATTGAAATATTCAGTTGATTTTTCAATTGCCTCTGCAAACGAATAAATTTTTCGTGGGTTTTCCTCTGTTTTCGTTTCTTTCATTTCCAATGCTTCAATCGTGATTTTTGGCCTGATCCTTTTTGCAAGAACATCCCTGTAATAGTCTGTTTTATGGTCTCTTTCCGTATTTGCCACCGTGTTTTTTTCCATGCATGAACAGGATTATCTGCTATGTACTGATTTTGTTAACTGATTGTTCTTTCGAACGTTCCAATAAATTGTCGGGAGAAATTTTGATGCTGCAAGATACGACGAACCGCCGGGTTCGCTCAATATAGTTATTAACACAACAAGGGGGTGGGACAGGTAACCTGCTGAATTAAAAAAACATATACTTTGATAATTCAGCTAAAGCGCATCGGCCCCCGATTTCAGGGTTTCATCTGCCGTCCAGATCAGTTTTTTCCCGAAACCCAGCCGGTTGTCGGTCATTTTTATAAAATCGGGACGAAGAGTCCAGAGATGTAGATTTGGCATCAGCCGGGCGATTGGAAACCGCTTCAGGTAGCGGGCACGGGCTTTAAGAGCAGTACTCCCGGGTGCCGTGTTCTCCAGGGAAGTTATGAAACCGGTAAACTGTATCCCCCTGATTTTCCCGACAATTTTAGTTTCCAGGGCGATGGCCCCGGCAACCCTGTAATTGTTTCCCTCCACGACGTCACGGACGTGGCGGGTTTCATGGTCGGAGGTGAAAACGAACTCATTCTGTTCTTCCATCCAGGCATAATAACAGGTGGCACAATAAGGTATGTTGTCCCGGGCAACAGCGAGTGTAAAAATGTGATGTTCTTCGATGAAATCGATGATTCTCTGTTCCGGATGGGTCATGGTTAAAAGTCGAGACTGAGTGAAAAATAGAAAATAGGTTTCTGCACCCGGCCATCTTCAACACCCCAGGCAAGGTCG
Source organism: uncultured Bacteroidales bacterium (assembly GCA_903828645.1). GTDB lineage: Bacteria > Bacteroidota > Bacteroidia > Bacteroidales > FEN-979 > CAIVAT01. The sequence continues at coordinate 2,336 of CAIKNA010000008.1, read as the reverse complement.
CCGCGCAGGAAATAGCCAAACAAACGGGTACGGGCGCCAAATCCGAATCCTTCCACGATGGGATCTTTTTGCATTTCCACCCTGACCCAGAGTGGTTTGCGATATACATACCGCGTAAACAACTGGTTATCGGATGACCACGGTGAGGATCCCGTCCAGGCAGTTCCCACATCTCCAAAAGTGACAATCTGGAAATTATTGATAAAATCGGAACGGATAGGATGATTGACTAGATACCGGAATACCGGCCAGCGCAACTCCGAGTTGAAAACAAAAAAACTGTTCCCGTTCCTGATATTCTGATCGAAACCACGCATGTTGGTTGCAAGCGTCTGGAAAGCATAGTTCTGATCAAACGCCACCGGTATATTGACATTGTAGGCCGGAAAAAGCCAGTTATCAACGCCTCCCATGTAATAAAGAAGTTTGTTGCTTCCGAATGAGGTGCTGGCGGCAAATCTGTTGGCCCAGATCAGGGTCCTGTGTACACGCTGATAATTCCTCAGATCCACACCTAGAACAACAAGATTGTTCCCTCTGCTGTTCGCCAGCTGGTAATATTCGGCAAAAAACTTGTACCGGGTGCCCTGGTAAAGATTTAACCCAAGGCTGCGGGTATTGTCGTAGGTAAGTTCCCCCTTGATACTTCCCCACACTTCATTGCTGTCGGGTTGTCTCAGGTTCACCTGGTCGGTCGATAAATACACGGCCCGGTCATACCGCACAGAAGCGGTACCTTTGATGTTCAGCACCGGGGTAAAAGGATAGGTTGCGACATAATACAATTCGTTTACCTTATGTCTGACGATTGAATAGTACCCAGCCTCCTCTACAGCTTTCCGGTGAAAAACGATCTGGTGGTCAAGACGATGCTTGTAATTGCTGTAACTGAAAAGATACTCGTTGTTAATAAGACTTACATTCAAACGTACCCCTCCAGTGATGCGGTAGTCCTCCATGAGATCGGTGACCCCTACCATGAAAAGGGCATTCAGTCCCGGGTTTATAAACACAGGAGACAAACTGCCCGTAAAGGGCTGATAGGCAAAATTCAGATAGGTAAAATCGATTTGGGTGACCATCTGGTCAATATAGTATTCTACATTGTAATTCAGCTGTTTGGCATTTTTATACTTATTTGCCGTATCTTTTCTGGAGGCAGCCTGGGAAAAATCTTTCTTTTGCAGGGATTGATAAAGCTGCAACAAACGGTTAAGTGTCGAATCAGACCCGGGTGCATTTCCCGCCCCTTTCAGGAGCGGCAACGGTTTTGTCGTATCGAGTTTTGAAAGCACCTGGTTCAGAACTTCGCTTTGCCTTACAACAATGAAATGCTTCTTCTCCTGAACTTTAAAAGGTTCGGCAAGCCTGAGCCCGCTGTCGGCTTTTTGGGGTCCGGTATCTTTTTCAGCAGCTTTAGTTTTGAGATCTTTAAAATAGGAGGGCTGGACGTCAACTTTTAACACCAGTTTCGGGAGCACAAGGTCGGAAGTAAACATTTTGTAGTTCCGGTTCTGGTAAACGATCTCGCCGATTTTTCCGCCCCTGGGAGAAACATCCTGTTCGAGGATGTTCCGTGAATAATTTGTAATCGGGTAGGTCGTGGTAAAATAGCGATAATGTGCGATGGTATCAATAAAAGCAATGGTGCTGTCGTACCTGGCAAGATACCTGTTCACGATGCCGTTATGGTCGCTCAGGAAACAAAAATAGTTGTCGCCATAAGGCTCGGGCTGGGTTTCGTGGGCATCAGGCGTGCTTGTAAGCCTCTGAAGAACATTGCGTTTTGCTGCATAATGATAAAGAAACAGGTCGTTGTAATAGTGGAGGTTTTCAATCTTTACCTGTTCATCAAACCGAATGGTGTCGCCGGGACGGTTGGAGGAAAAGATGATATTTTCAGAGTGGTTGATAAACCTTGGATTGAAATCATCGTATATGTCTTTTGTAATTTGCTCATGAGAGCCGGAGGCAATGTTATAGACGAAGATATCAGATTGCCCCTTTTGCACCGCTGAAAGAACCAGCAATGTTCCGTCATCCGAATAGGACATATCGAGTACCTTTTGAAAATTTGCCAGCAATTGATGCTCCATTTTTTTATCTTCAAGATTATAAAAGTAGAGCCATATTTCACCTTTACGTTCAACCATGAAGGCGACGACACTTCCACTGGGATGCCAGGCGATGAGCGGATAGGAAAAATCGGGTCGATCGGCCAACCGATAACCTCCGCGATAGATCCGCTTGCGCTTGCCTGTTTCTGCATTCTGAATGAAAATCTTGTAAATTCCGAGCTGATGCGTCGAATAGGCCAGCATCGTGCCGTCCGGGCC
>CAIKNA010000007.1 GCA_903828645.1 uncultured Bacteroidales bacterium | reverse complement strand
GCTTTTTGAAGTGCTGTTTCAATCAGTTTTCTTTCAGTAATATCTATCAGGATGGCAATGATTGCCGGTTCGTTGTCGAAAATAATGTTGTCGCTCCTGATGATCGTATCTTTAACTTCACCCTTCCTGGTAATGGCTTTTATCTCATAATCCCTCACCAGGCTGGTCCCTTCAATCCTTTTTTTCATGTTTTCGATGACCGTTGCTTTCGACTCTTCGGCGATAAATTCCATGATGTTGCGTCCAATCATATCTTCAAACGAAACACCTATCAAAGAGAGCGCTGCTTCATTGGCAAAAAGAATTTTCCCCAGCCGGTGAATAATAATGAGATCGGGAAGTTTATGAACAAGCGTTGAGTACCTCTGATTGCTGTCGAACAGGGCTTTTTCAACTTTTTTCCGCTCCGTGATATCTTCAAAGCTTTCAATTCCGCCAATGATGTTTCCCATTGGATCCTTAAGTGTGTCGACATTTTTAGAAACGGTAATTGTATGTCCCGATTTGTTCCGCAGGGTGCATTCACGTCCGTGAATAGGTTTGGCAATCGAAGGCTCAAATAAACCACAGCGGTCGTTGCAGGGTGTCTCTGCAAAAGCATGGCAGCTGTTTCCAATCATTTCCTGTTTGGAAAATCCGGTTATTTCTTCAGCCTGTTTATTCCAACTGGTAATTCTCTGGTCACAATCAACGGTGAAAAGTGCACTTGGGATAACCTTGTAAATAAGCTCTGCGAATTCTTTTGCCTCTGTCAGGGCTTTTTCCGTTCGTTTCCGTTCGGTAATATCCTCCTTGATTGCGACGAAACTTGTCAGGTCACCTTGTTGATTTTTAATTGGCGCAATGCTGGTTGATTCCCAGAAAAAGTCGCCATTTTTCTTTTTATTGTAAATTTCACCTTTCCATTCATTTCCTGCTGAAATAGTGGTCCATAAATTTTCATAGAACGCAGCATCCTGGAAGCCTGATTTTAACATCCTTGGATATTGCCCGATGGCTTCTTCCGCCTGGTAACCTGTGAGCTCGGTAAACCGCTTGTTTACATATTCAATTTTGCCCTGTAGATTTGTGATCATGATGGTATTGGCGCTCTGCTCAACGGCGGTTGATAACTTTTTAATCTGTTCATCCGCATGATCTTTTTCTTCGATTTTCTTAACAAGGTCAACTTGCTGGGAATTAAACCTGCGAATAAGCCTGGCAATATCGCCAAATTCGTCCTGTTTTTCAATAAAGTCCTTCACCTCCCCGATATTGCCATTGGATAAACTCCTGGTTATCTGCTTAAGGGGTGTCGATATCCATTTGTTGATCCAGAAAAAGAATACAAAGCAGACGAGGATCAGCATCAAAGCCCCGGCAATGGCAAAATAACCAAGCATTGTCAGTTCGCTTGCCAGGTTATTGGCACGATAAAATTTTAAAAAACCCGTTTTGGAGTTGTTAGGGCCATCCAGGTCCTGGTAGATCAACTCAGTATCCTTTAGCCGTTTTATGGGTTTAATATCATTTGGATGAATTTCGATCGCAAACCCTGTGGCTAATCCAATTTCCGCACAATAGGAAGAGTCCCATTTTTTGGAAGCAACCAGGTAGGCATTCGGTTTGGTCTTTCGTGCAATATCGAAAGTAGGCACAACCGTTGCACCAAAAAGTTCATAGAGGATCCCGTTCTGGAACATGAAACAGCTCCAGGTGTTTTTTTCTGAAAATAACTTTTTTACCAGCGGGGGGGGCAATGAAATATCCTGGTCAATGGAATCATTTGCACCGAAAGCAAGTTTTCCGTCAAGGTCATAAATGCCAAGATAACTCATGCCGAATGTAGCAACGATCGGGGCAAGATTATTTTTTGCCCAGAGCAAATCGTTGGTTTTGGAGAAAGCAACCATTTCGTCCCAGGCTGAGTTGTCTTTAACAGGTTTTAAAAAACCTTCCATTTTAAATTTCAGGACCGTCTTTATAACGTTTTCATCACTATTTTGCTTGGAAGCCACATACAAATTTTGTTCTTCAGCCCGGATGTAAAAAAAACCAGCCACAAATAATGAGAAAAAACCTAACAGGGCAATAAACAACAAGGTAATCCTGGTATTGGTTTTCATAATTTACCACTTTATGTAACAATATTAATCATTTTTTTAATGGGAACCAATGAATTGCTGACAATATTGGCATTGTCCCACAAACAACCCGAGATTTCTTTTCGTTTGAAGAACAACAATAATTATATTTGTTAAAAATTTCAGGCTGAATGCCCTGCTTGCAAGGCTGGAAGCATAAGCCTGTTTAAACATTTATATATGATAGATAAACAGCAATTTAATGATACTTTCCAAAATTTTGAGGTTTCAGGAACGATAGAGATTCTTGACATGTTCTTTGCCGAGTCAAAAGAATACCTAAGGCTTCTGGAACACAATATTTCGGATAATGATCTTGTTGGAGTTAAGTGGAATGTACACAAACTTGGATCTATATGCGGCCAGTTGGGTGATCCCGTTGCACTGGAACATGGGAGAAAAATGGAGGAGGCTGCACGTGAAAAAGTTTTCACTATTATTGATATTCTGCTTGTTGAATCTCCGGGAATACTTGAAAATTTAAAACAAAAACTCGACGGAAATGAGCTTTATATGGCCATCTACAAAGCAGGCAGCATAAATGCTTTTCTAAGTGGTTATCTTGGTTCGTTTTCTGCCGAAAAAGCATTGAAACTGCAAGACCTGGAGAAGCGTTTTACCGAAGATGGAATCCCTCAAATGTTTGCAGATTTGAAAACATCCACCCTTCAGCTTGTTGATGAACTAATATTGCTAAGAAAGGAGCTTGCATCCTGATTAACCACGTTTTGCACGCTCCCAGTTGACCGACTGAGATCCTTTCAGGTATCTTTTTAATCCCAGGAAAACTGAAAGATTCATGATGAAAAAGTAATAGGGTACAAACAGTATCTTAAGCCGGATGGAACGGTTTTCAAGGTACCAGCCCAGCAATGCAGCGAGGTAGAACAAAACCTGCAGCCAGAAAAGGATGCTGTATAAGCCGGTTTTGAAGATACCCTCCTGCCATGCTGTAAAGAAGCCAATGATAAGCATGAACAGCAGGGAGAGCGGGGCAAGGGTCCAACGCAGCACCCGGTGTGAAATGTACTGGAAAGAGAGTGTTCCATATTTGAAAACATTCAACAGCGACCTCAGCCTGACGACCGATTGAATTCCCCCGGCGGAAATTCGTATCTTCCGCTTGAGTTCTTCTTTTACATTGGCAGATGCTGTTTCGATGGCGTAAGCTTCGGGATCGTACTGAATGGTATATCCTTTTTGAGCCACCCTGAGAGAAATGATAAAATCATCGAGCAGGGTGTCTCGCTCAACTTCCTGGAAAAGTTCGGTCCGAATGGCAAACAATTCACCGGCAGCTCCGACAACCGAATAGAGTTCGGCATCCCATTTTTTAAGGGTTGATTCGTATTTCCAATACAGCCCTTCACCTGCACCGGCCGCAGAATCCTTGTCCTTGCTGTAGATGCGTTTTTCACCGGAGACACATCCCACTTTGGGATCGCTGAACAACTTCACGATTCTTCTGATCGATTCGCGGCCAAGCATGGTGTTGGCATCACAAAATACCGTAATGGGCGTTTTTACAAAATGCATCCCGCGGTTCATGGCCCCGATCTTGCCGCTGCGCTGCGGAAGGTGATGGACCTCCACTCCGGGATATTGTTTCAGCACTTCCGGTGTACCGTCATCCGAACCGTCTGTTACCCATAGCAGGTGCAACTTTTCCCTGGGATATTCCAGTTCCAGGGAGTTTTTGATTTTTTCGGCAATAAAATCCTTTTCATTGTAGGCAGCAATGAACAGCGTAACGTCAGGTTCAAATCCCGGTCTGGCCTCCATTTTTCCCCTGCCTGACAACCTCTTGATTTTTACCAGGATATACAGCAATATGCCATAACCGATATAAGCATAAAAAACAATAAATAGAAGAATCCAAAAAATGATTTTTAATGCGGTCATACAGCAGGAAAATTGAAAGGTTAGGGAATTTGCTTTTTTGCAAAAATGTTAAAATCATCCACGATCCCGAAATCAAACGGGGCAATTTCACTCAGCGCTTGTTGAATCGGATCCTGTCCGGTATGTTTATCCTCCAGGACAAAAGTGATGAAAGGATAGTTTCTGATAAACTCCGCTGCACCGCGTATCGCTTCTGTTTCCATGCCTTCTATATCGAGTTTGAACAGGATGTGATCGTTTTTGTTCAGGTTCAATTCAGGTAGGAGGGAGTCGAAGGTCATGATTTCCCCCACGCAATTCGATTTGTCGGGATCGGTTGATTTAAAGGAAGCGCCTGTGTTTACAGGGTTAAAGACAAAACCTGCCTTACTGTGTTTTTCACCAAGTCCGCAATGAAATATGGAAATCTTACCGGTCATCTGGTTCAGCTCAAGGTTTTTCTCCATGACTTTAAAGTTGCTTTCAATCGGTTCGAAGGCGATGCAATGCAAACCGTAACGGGAAAGAAGAATGGAATAATCTCCCACACAGGCTCCGCCATCGATGAAAACTGAATACTCTTTGCAATGATCCAGGAGAAATTTTTTCACTCCCCATTCATATCCAAAATTGGCAAACTGGAAATCATTGGTGTTTTTCCTGCAGTAAAAAGTGCCAATGGTGGTTTTGATGATCCTGTCATTTCCATGTGAAGTATGAAATAGAAGGTATTTGGCAGAACTTAAAATGGAGACCAGATCTCCATGCTTTAAATATTCCCAAAAGTATCTTAAATAGGTTTTTACTTTTTTCATTGTGTTTCCCGGCTATCTGGCTGCCGGTTTTTCCCACTGGTGCGTTTCAAAATTATATTGTTTGATGACCCGTGCAGGGTTGCCGGCAACAACGGAATAAGGAGGAACATCCCGGGTAACCACACTGCCTGAGGCAATGATGCTGTGGGTTCCGATCTTGAGCCCCTGGATGATGACGGAATTACCCCCGATCCATACATCATCGGCAACCACCGTGCGGTTTGGCAGCACTCCTTGATCCTTTATCGGGCGGGTAACATCCTCGAAATTATGGGTAAGCCCGGTAATTTGTGCACCGCTTCCAATGGTCACCAGGTTTCCAAGGGTGACAGGGCCAACAAGCTTTACCCTTGAGGTAACGGCACACCGGTCTCCGATGATGATATCACCCATGCCGTTGTTGATGATCGCATAGTCTTCAATGATGGTCCTGTAACCGATTGAAAAAGTTTTCGACGGGAAAAGGTCCAGCCGGGCTTTTCTTTTGATGATGGACCCTTTGCCCCGTTTAATGATAAAAGGATATACAAGCAACCTTGTCCATAGACGCGGCCTTGTTGCATATGGATGAATCATGAGGTAATGAATTATTTTCTTGAGTTTTGGTCTGCTGTCTAACATCGCTTTATGTTTTTAAGGTGAATAATTGAGGGGTTCCGTCATCGGAAATTCGCCCTTTTGTTTTGATGGATTATTTCTTGGTTTTCTTTTCAAGTAACCTTTGCAGGACCTCAGAGAATGCCTCAGTCCGGCTGTCCCATGAATTTTTCGAAGCAAAAGCAACACGTTCGTTCTGTTTCTCCGGAGTATCGGATTCTATTTCCAGTTTAAGTTTTGCAAAAAACGTCTCCTGGTCGGGAGCAACGGATACAAGGCTTTCGAATTCGGGAAGGAGGGCAAAATCCGTCATGACCACAGCTGTCCCGACTGCCAGGTATTCATTGATCTTCAATGGATATACATTCTTGTTGAGGTGGGTTCTCGTGTAGGGGATAATTCCCACATGGCTGTTGTACATGATCAGGGGGATTTCTTCAGGAGGCACCGGGGCTTTGATCGTGACATTCGGATACTTGCCTATCTTATCCGCGGCGCCCTTGTTCCTGACAGGTCCAACGAAAATAAATTTGTACTCAGGTGCATTTTTAATGCAATATTCCACCATTTCTGTTTCAAACCGCTGGTCGATGCTTCCGGTGTAACAGACGACTTTGGGAGGTCCGGGCTTGTGGCATCCTTCAACAGCCTGCCGGAAAAGTTGGAAATCAACTCCGTTTTTGACAATGAAGATATTTGGATTCAATGAGGTTTTCTGGGCTGCAAGATTATCTGAAGTTACAATCACCCCGTCGATGTCTTTCATGTATTCGTTTTCGTATGTTTTCCCGCGGGGGCCGTTTCTTTTCCCGTCGATGGAATCGTAACAATAGTAAACGTTCAGCTTTTCGTTTAATTTACTCTTCAGGAACAAACCATAGAAAGGCATGAAGGAGGTAATGGAGATGACATTATCCATACCGAGTTTTCTCATGGCTTTTTTAACAGAACCTGCTATGATGTAACTGTTGAATTTTAACACCATCCTGAACAGGCGGTCATTCTTGAAATGATTGAACGGGATAACCGGTGGAAGCGTTAATTTTACCACTTTCCCGGCATCATTTACGGCGATAACATCCAACCTGTTTTTGATTCCGAGTATCTGTTTTACAGGCGCCTTTGTTTTTCCCATAAAACCGGAAATTACATCCTTGATGGTATAGGCATAATCCACATAAAGCACATTGTTGGTTTTGGCAAGTCTCGAAAGCAATTGAACGGAAGATTTTTGATAATCCCCGAACCAGGTCGTATTGCCGATACAAACTATATTCTGATCTTTAATCATAGGATTAGATATTGATGGTTTCTTATTTTCGGATAAGCCGGAATTCTATCGTGAGAATATTTTACATGAAAATGTAATACACAAAGTTAGGTGTTTATATCCTTATTCCAACCTGTCGGATTAACTCTTATTGTTTGCATCATTAAATGTTAAAAAATTGTCAGGAATTGCCGCAGGCAAGTTTTCCTGTGCTGTTTCTTTGTCAAGAACTTCAGCGTTGAGCATCAACGCCATGGAGATGTAAATAAGCACCCCCGTAGGAAAACTGCCCAACACTGCATTGCCATAGGATGCTGCCATTACACCGAACATACCGGCAGTCAGTGCAGTCATCGTCATTTTCAGCAATGGATCCCTGATTCTGAAAACAATCAGGTAAGAGGATTTAAGAATAATATAAAAAAGAATAAACAGGTGTAGTACGAGGCCCACAACACCTTGTTCTGCCCAAATCATAACATACCAGCTGTCTGTTGCAACATTCGCAAGAAATGTATTCGGAAGGGATTTCATCGCCTTGCTGCCGGCATGACCCAATCCCCCGCCGAATGGTCGGGTTGAAAGATAAACGGCGAGTTTCTTCTGGTTCGACAACCTGAGTTGCAGGGAAGCATCATTTGGATCAAAGGCTGTACGCATTCGCCTGATTTGCTGGTTATCCTGGCCAATGGTGGTGTATTTAAAGAAAATGAAAACAACTGCCAGAAGAAACACACCGATAATCAGGACAACAACATTCCTCCGCAAAATAAAATAGAGCATGAACCCGGCTAACGGAACGCTGATCGAGCCCCGGGTTCCTGAAAGTAGCATCCCGTATAATCCCAGTACTCCGACAATCAGGAAAAAAATCTTCTTTTTCCGATCCTTCTGACTAAGTGAAAGGATAATAAACACGACACCCGAGTATGCCTGGTTGGCACCAAACTGACCTGCATCACTTAAAAACGAAAACACCCTGAGTCTTCCGAAAAGCACATGCGTAAAATGGGCTCCGGCATCGAGCCATGCTTTTTCCCAGGGATCAACGCCCAGGGTAACTTGCTGGATACCTTTCAAAGATGCAAGGATGGAAAAAATTCCCCACAGCAAAAAAAACATATTCAATCTTTTCCGGGTGTTTAGCAGAAGCAACGTAAGGGTGATTATCAGTAACATGTACACGGAGATTCCACGAAAACTGGCAAGCCAGACGGCCATGCTTCTTATTTCGGGGTTCGCAGCACTCATCAAGCCATATGCAAACCAGATAAATGCCAGAAGTGTAATGTCTTTTTTTGCTGGCTTCCAATCTACTTTATCATAGAAATTCTTAAAAATTAATGCGAGAAATGTCAATACCAAGATGCTGTCAGTTGATATTCCGATCTGGGGAATTTTCACATAGCGATTGGCGCCTAGTATTATAAACCCAAGGGGAATCATGGTATATAATCCGAGAATCGGATTACGGAAAAGAAAATTCAGATACAGCAGTACAAATGGCAGTGCGATTAGTCCCAATCCTGCAACTATGCCCGAATAACTGATTAGCCATGCAGTCAGAACACATATAACAAAAAAGGGAATATAGTAACTGGCCGATGCTAATTTGGCAGAGCCTGAGCCAGTTTCAAACGGATTTGAGGTTGTTGCCATCAATTGCTATTTCAGAAACCCCGGGATTTTCAATTTTTCGATTCATCAAACCCGTTGGATCCTTGTTTTCCTGAATTTCACATACATAGTTTTATAGAAGCCTAATCCTGCAGAAAAGATATTGTTGTGGTCGAGCCGGAGTTCCTGGTCAAGGAAGTAATATCCTATCCAGACACCAAGCATTGTGAATATTACAGAGGCAATGGCGATGACAGCCAGAGACTTGAAAATAAATACCGCAATCAAATCGCCGATCACATTGGCAAGTACCATGCATCCCACTTTTATTAAATTCCGGTCGGGTCTGTTGATACTGTCCAGTCCGAGTCCTGTCATCCGGTCGAGCGGTAAAAAGAGTCCATAAACCGAGAATATTCTTACAATCATGGCTGCACTCGAACCTGTCACAGGATCAGTTCCCAGGTATTTGTGCCCTCCAAGGATTAAAACAAAAAAATCGGCAAAAACGAAAGTGGTCAGACTTATAACGATGAATAGGTAGGTCATGGCACCGGAGTATTCATAAAACAGAGATTTAACCTCCTCAACTTTTCCAAGGATACTTGCTTTCGATAGTTTTGGAAAAGCGGTAGCTGCAAAGCTCCTCAATGGAATCTGCTGCAGTTCAGTAAGCTTCATGGGGATGCTGTACAAGGCAACGGCAGCAGTACCCAGCGGGCTCAGGCTGATGATCAGTGTGTCTGCGCTTCTGAGCAGATTTGTGCCAATCAGCGTGAAGGTTGTGTATTTTCCGAAATTCAACAACACCTTGTTGGTCCGGGACGTCGCTTTCATCATGTACCTCAGTCCGTCCCAGCCGTTGAATATGCAAATTGCGGAGGTAAGAAGGTTGATTCCAAGTTGCACCCAGATCAACTGCATCAACGTCATATTTAGAAACAGGTAATTGATGAGTAAGATAAGGAAAAAGCCCCCACTGTTCACCGACTTTATCCAAAGAATTTTACCAAACTTCTGGTCCGCCTGCATTACAACCAATGCAGTGTTGAATGGCAAATTGAAAAATGCAAGCAGCGGATACCATGTGAAAAAGAGTTCGTATCCGACATGCCTGATGGGCTCTGCAAAAAAAAGATGGCAGGACCATAAAATTATGGATATTCCGATAGTCGCTACCGTTCCTATGAGTCCGTTGGACCCGATAAATTTCAATCTTTCATCATTGTCCACACCTGAAAGGTAACGGACGATTGCAGTATTTGTGATTCCGAACCGGAACATTTCGACAAAGGTGGCTGATGAAATATACAATACCCACTGTCCGAATACATCCAGTGGAAAACTGCGGGCAAGAATTGCAAACCCCGCAAAGCCAAAAAAAGCGAATGTCAGATTGCCTGCCAAAGACAGAAAGTTTGCTTCATGTATTATCTTCTGAATGGCAGCTTTCATCGAGGCATGAATTATGGTTGATACCGGGTGAAAAATTGAAAATGAACGACTTTTTTGAAAATTCTGCGCAATCGGCTGCGTTTTTTTGGCAAATCGCCCAAAACTGATTCAATAACCTGTAATTCAACTCCATTGAGCAGGAAAAGCGGGGCATTGATTGTAAGTTTCATAAAACTGTCAAGCGCACTCTGGTCAGCCTGGGACCAGACATTATTGGCCCGGCAAACTAAAAGCGCAATATCAGCGGAGGCAATTAATTTGGGTGGATAAGGATAGTAAAGGATAGGAGGAAGTTCAATTAAAACATAATCAGGGATATAGGGGATTGTAAATTGGTTTCCCCTGAGCAATTCGGTATAATGGCTTGTGGAAAAAAAGCCGCTGTCAACATTATAATACAGGAGTTCATCTGTGTCAAGCCTTGAGGCAGGTGCATCAAGAAAAGGGCTTTCGTAATCTACGCGCGTGTCGCCATACCCGATCAGGCGAGTAAAAAATGAAAAGCGGTGCTTTTTTTTGATGGCACCCGAAGTGGTTAACTGGGCCGGTTCTTCGGAGTATCCGAGTTGTGAGAGTTCTGTTTTACGCAATGATTCACGCGAAAAAATAAGCACCAGGACTTTTTTACCCTGCTTTTTAAGTTTCAATGCAAGATTCCCAACAAGGACGGTTTTCCCTTCATTGCTTAAAGTGCTAAAAAATAGCAATGTTCTTGGTTCGTTTCCTGCAGTTTTTTCTTTGGGATAGAGGGTGACCTGCTGAATAATCATCTCCAGAAGGCGGTTAACGACAAACAGGAAATTAAGTGACCCGGTTTCGAGGAATATTTTCGGGAATATACCGGCCGGATTAAGGTTAAGGATTTTTGAAGCTTTTTTTGGATTCTTGAGTGTTTCATCAAAATATTCCATCATCAGGATTGTACCAAGGACGATGATAAAACCAATGAGTCCGGCAACGATAATCAAAATGCTCCGTTTTGTCGGATTCGGAGTCAATGGCAGGAAAGGGGGATCTACGGTTTTAATGCTGGAAGAAAGCTCGGCATCCTGCATTTTAAGTTTGGCCAGGTTCAGTCCATGCAGCAATTCAAGAAACTCCTGCTCGGAAACATTGATTTCCCGCTCTATCCGTTTGATATTTGCTCCCGCAGGTGCATAAATGGCATATTGTTTCTGGAATTCAACGATTCGCTCACCGAGTACATCAAGGCCGGCTTTGGTATCTTCATAATCGATCACATTGTTGAGCCAGTCATTAAGCAGTGTGGCAATTGGCAAACCTTCCGTTGTGTTGCCATAGCTGTAAAGCTTGTTCACCGCATTTCGCATCTCTTCCTTGAGCTTTTCGGCTTTTAGTTTAAGTTTTACAAGCGATTTTTCGTCAATGCTATCTCCAAACCCTACTGTTTCCGCAGTCGCAATTTTCGCATTGATCTCCCCGAGTTGGTTCCGTTTTTCAATGATTGAAGTGTTGCTCAATTGAATTTGCTGCTGGTTCCCAAGCTTTTCCTCTATCCGCCTGATGGCAGCCTGGGTACCGGCAAGTTTAATACGTTTATTATGATAACTCACATCGAGGTCCTCTTTCACATTCGCAACCGCCTTGCTTTGCTCGTAATAGTTGATGATGTTATGATCCTCGTTGAACTTCAGCAGCTTGTCTTCTCCGACTTTCAGGCGTCCTGCTGCCTGGTCAACCTGGAATTCAAAATATTTCACCACCGCATCCGAACGGTTCTCCTTGATATTTTTATAGTTTTCTATACATACTTCTGTAATAAGGGCAAGTGTCTGCCTGCAAATGCCCGGATCATCTGAATCATATTTCAACCTTACCAGGTCGCTGCTTCCGATCCTTTGGACCGTAATTTTGGAGATTGCGTCGAGTGAATAATGAGGATCCTTGAAATAGAGTAACCTATAGATGAAGTTCGTGTCGTTTTTGGCCATAAACGCCCGAAGGTTTGCAACTGTTTGCTCATAGGCTGCCTGGTCAATTGAAGCCGGTTGGATCTTCCCGGTATTCGAAGTATCGAGATCTTTAAAGGAGAAGGTTTTATTAACCGTTACGGAATCGGGGGTAGAATCATCCTGTGAAACAGATTTGGTTTCCATGCTCTCCCCGACTCCGCCTGAAGCAACACCGACCCGTAACACCTGCCCGGGAGTGATTGTGTTATCGGTAATGCCGTTTATCTGCTTTAATTGGTCGACAGTCAGGTTAAATTGTTTTGAGATGGCATACAAGGTCTGCCCGGGGTTAACAGTGTAAGTCTTGTATTCTTTTGTAGCCGGTTTTTTGGGAGATGGAGCAGGCTCAGCGGCTTTAATAATGGTTTTGCCTGAATTGTATTTTTTCGGTTTAAGATTTTTCCCGTTTTTTACAACCAGTTTGAAAATAGAAGGAGGAGTAATGCTCCTGAGGTTGATAAACGATTGTTTTGAGATATAATTCGGATCGTAACTGTCAAGCATGAGATGCAGGGCCAGCATTCGGATTGCAACTTCCTGCTGTGTTTCGCGAGAATTGATTACATTGATAAGGTTATCGAATGCAGTGTTGTTTGCGAAATAGCTGAATGATTTGTCCATTTCCACGCTGGACCCTGAAGCGATCCCGGTATACAGGGTGGTTTCGGATGAATATGTATAAGAAGGCTTCCTTGTGAAAAACATAACCAACAGGGCCATCATTATTGGCGTGAAAAGCAACAATACAAGATGCTTCCTAAGCAATCGTAAAAGTTCAGTGATGTTCATCCGTCCCTGGTGCGCTAATAACTACTTTGAATTTCATGCCAACAACCTCCTCCAGAATCATGTAAGCAGTAAGGAAGTCCATTCGTGCATTCTCAAACTTCGCCTCTGTATCCGAAACAATCCCAGACAAACGGGCATATTCGCTGAGCGGAAGAACGCCGTTCAGAAACTCTTTTTCCACCATTTGCATATTGATCTTTTCAGTTTCAATGTTTTTTGCTGATAATTTCATCAACCGTTGTTTCAGGATCAGCTCATTATACTGCATAATCACTATTTTGCGCAGTTCACTCTGTTTCTCTTCTGCCACGCTCCTGGCAAGGTTAATCTGCGTTTGAGCAATCCTGATCTGGTTTTTACGATCAAGCAAATCCTGGATTGGAAATTTTAATGAACCGCCGAACCCGTATCTGAATTCTCCCCTGGTTGTGGCAAGGTTTGCATTAGTAGCAAGATCAGAAGTATAACTGGTGAAATTGCCATACCTGACTTCTGCCAGTACGCTTAAGTTCCTTGTCCAGTAGTTTCGGTTTGTTTGCAGTGCGTATTTATTTATAATAATTTGCAGATCAACGGATTTAATACCGGAATTGTTGACGATGGCAGAGTCGATGAGATCATGAAGGGGCGGGATCATCGTGCTGATATCATCCGTCGTGATGTTAAAATGCCTTGGTGTTTGTGCAATCCCGGCTAAAGATAAAACCATGCAGGGAAATGTCAAAAGAAAGATGGCGCAAAAACGTCTCATAATTGGCAAATATACTAAATTTCACTGTTAAAGTATTCGTACTCTTTGTTGTAAACCCTGGTATCCATTAATTTGATTTGATGAACCTGCCGGTCGAAAATTTTCCATCCGAATGAAGAGAATAGAAATAGATACCTGGTATCATCTGTCCTACATCTGTAATGCAGGTCATTTCCCCTCCCGGATGTTCAGGATACTTTTTTTGCAATACAATTTTTCCCTGGAAATCAATAATGTCAAGGACCAACTCTGATTGGACAGGAGCATCAAACCTGATGACAAGAAATTGGTTAACCGGATCGGGAAATACACCCGGATCCGGTTTAACCGGCCATTGGTTTTCGGGAATTCCAATATAGGCCGGATTATATTCATAAGCGCCAATGTCAGCGTATGTGCCGAAAACCCTGGGATGGTTGTTGAAATCGAACATAATGTTTTCGGTATCCGGATATCCGGCATTGATGAGCGGGGAATCAGGACGCAACGAAAGTCCATTCTCCTCAAACTTTGCCTCGCCGGCTACTCTTGAAAAAAAATTATTCTTGACCAAACCGTCAAACCCGGGTTCGGGGAACATGATATAGGAATCCACCCCTTTGAAACTGGTGTGGCCGTTTTGGTAAAAATTAAAGTTCCCGGGATTGATAATCGCATTCGAAGCGATCAGGTTGTTCCTGCTGAGCAGGCTTGCAAAACGGATCCCATCTGATTTTGGATTGATGATGTCGTTAAACATGATATTGTAAGATGAATCAGACTGACCGGTTATATCATTGAGAAAAATACCGTGAATCATCTGGGTGGTGTCATTGGGGAGGAAACCCCTGCCTGCATCAACAATGAGGTTGTTGTATATTTTGTAACCGCCAAGTCCATGACTTTCAATGCCATTGCCATTGCCATTGCTGATATTGTTGTTAAAGCAATCACATTTGGATCCTCCTCCGATTAAGATGCCCGACATTTGGTTGTAAAATTCTTTCTGGCTGTCGTACATTACCGTATTGTGGTAAATCTGGCAGCCAGAGGATGCGGAACTGATCTGCATTCCGTCCCAACCGGTGTATTTTATAATGTTGTTAAACACATGGACACCAATCAGCAGGCATGGCAGCAATAAGGTGTCAAACCCATTGCAGTTAATGGTTTGACCAAAATATTTGGTACTGCCGATATACAATCCTTCCATCCCCACATCGGCAATATAGTTGTCATGGATGATCGTGTTGAATTGGGTGAATTTTTCACGGGTGGAGCTAAAGGAACAGTCAGGATCTGTTTTGGCATAAATTCCCCCACCGGATACATGTTCAATGGAAATGTGATCGACTTCAAAATCCGAGCTCATTTCACCGATGCCAATTGCGCTTCCACCCGGAATATGCTGGACGGCAATACCATAAAAAACAGAAGTGTCTCCCGATCCGGTTAGCCTGAAATACCTGCAGTTGCGTATGGAAATCCCGAAATAGTGGTCTGTCTCTATCAAAACTGCTCCATTACCATTGATGATGATAATTGGAATTCCTGGTGCCCCGAGGAAATTCCTGATAATAAGGAAAGAGCGTCGTCCTGGTTCCAGGAGAAGTGTATCACCGGGTTTTACCTGGTCAAATGGTGGCAAAGAAGCATCAGCAATGGTTGAAGCCGTGTCGATCTGAACAACCGCTCCCTGGGCAATGGAATCTGTCAAGCCAGGCAGTATTAGAAAAAGAAATGAAAAAATAACCTTCTTCATTCCGATCAGACCTTTTTGGTGGAACTAATGATGATCATGAACTTTTGTTTCAGCGTCAGGAAATATGATTCATAATATTTATAGGATAATCCTGCAAGTGCGATGGTAAGGATAATTGATGCGGTATAAAGGAGCGCATTAAAGGCAATCCAGTTTTCTTTGTCCAGCCCTATCTTCTGCAGGATGGTCATGGTGATGGCGATGCAAAGCGTATGATACATGTAAATCCCGTAGGATATGTTACCCAGGTATGCGTACCAGGAGTTTTCAAGTTTTAAATGGAATTTCTTATTGGTTGAAATGTTGATGATCAATACGACGAAAATCAAGGCTTCCAGCAGGGTGTGTCCGATAAACAGGAATCTTGTGAGCAGCAGGATGACGATTCCGATGGCCATCAGGATCTGTGTAACAGGGAGATAAATGATATTCAGGATTTTCTCTTTTTTATGAAAAAGTACATAGGCACCAATCGCACCGAACGACATCTGTTCGATCTGGAACAGATCCCAGAACCGCTGGATCGTCCTTAAATACATCATGTACCTGAAGTCGGGACTGAGAATGTGATCGAGTGTGATGGCCATGATTACGGTCACCGAAAATTTCAGGATGATAAAAATAATAAGAAATTTGAGAAGATGTTTGCGGAATGTCCTGATTAGCAATGGCCAGAGGATGTAAAATTGTTCTTCAACCCCGACCGACCACGCCTGGTTTGCGCCTACAACCGGAGCTTCGGTCACCCGCAGCACGTTTGGCAACATGAATAAAAACAACAGGATTTTCAAAGTGAAATGTTCATGCAGTTGTGAAACCGGCCCGATAGTGATAAAATGGGGGAGGATAAAGAATGCGATAAGCATGATCAGGTAATAGAGCGGCCAGATACGTAAAACCCTCCTGATGTAGAAATTTTTAACTGCAATGTGATGGGTTTTTTGATATTCGGCCAGCAACAGGTAGGTGATTAAAAAACCACTCAGTACAAAAAAGAGCGCAACGCCCTGGTGACCAACCGATTCAATGAATGGAATCGTGAAATAATTGGGCATTTTTTGCCACAGTTTGAACTGTTCCACATGATGCAGGATCACAATGAGGGCAGCCCAAAACCGCAATCCGTTCAGCCCCGGGAAGTAAATTTTATTGTTGTCCATCTGATTGTTTGTAAAATGTTTTGTTTATGCTTTTTCACGTATTACGGTTTGATAAATTTCTTTGACATCTTCCGCCATCTTTCTCCAGGAGAACCTGGCGGACTGAGCCAGCCCTTTACCGACCAGATCCTGCCGGAGGCTGATATTGTTCATAATATCTTTCATGGCTGCAGTGATCTGTTTGGGATCATAAGGATCAACAAGATATGCAGCATCGCCGGAGACTTCAGGCATCGAGGAAGTATTACTTGTGATCACCGGGACGCCGCATGCCATTGCTTCAAGCATCGGGATCCCGAAACTTTCCCGCAATGAAGGATAAAGAAAGAGTTCACACAGGCTGTAAATGGCTGGTAAATCGGTATTCACCACATAACCGGTGAGTACAATTCTGTCAATCAATGCTTTATCACCTATTTCATTCAGAATTTTTTCAAGTTCGGTCCGGTCATAATCAAGCATGACCAGGCGGTAATCTCCCCCGTATTGTTTTAAAAAATCGGAAAAGGCATTCAGGGTCCCCCGGGTATTTTTTTTGGGATCGGTGTTACCAAGGAAGAAAAAGAACCGGTCGGGAAGATGGTATTTCTCTTTCACCCTTGTCAACTCCTTTTGATCCGTAACAGGTTTAAAATGTTCGCTTACCCCGTTATAAACAGCTGTTAACCTTGAATCACCCCTGATTCCAAAGAATTCACCGATCCGGTCTTTCTCGAAATGTGAAACTGTTATGATTTTCCTGCTTTTCTGAACTATTTTTGGTACGATCATCCGCCGGTATGCATTGCCAAATTTCTGGTAGGCAGTTCCACTGCCGCTTAAAATTTTCCCATAGCTGCTTTCCATGTAGATGATGTCATGGAGGGTCACAACCAATGGGATGGTTGTATTGACTGGCGCAGTATTGCTGGTGCAATGAAGTATCTGGCAACCTGCAGCTTTGGCAGCCTTCGGCAAGGCAACCTGTTCCCAGAGGGGGTAAAACCCTCCTTCGAGCCGGACAATCCTGAAACGGGGGGTTTCCTTCAAACAGCCGTCATCTTCATCGGGTTTGATAAAGAGCACATAATCGTTTTCATGATCAATTTTTTGAAGATTACGGATGAGTTCCAGCGCAACCATGTCCATGCCGTGTTTTTTGCTGCGAAAAAGCCGCTGTCCTTCTATCCCGATTTTCATAAGCCAATTGTTAAAAGTGCATCTGTTTATTTTATATTTTGCTTGCCTGCTGTATGTTGCGTATGAATAAACTGTTTGTTTGCTCCCTTGATCTTCAACAAGGATCCCAGCATTAAAAGCATCCCTTTTGGGAGGCTGATTGCTGCCTTTACCGTTTGCATGTTATAAAATGCTCCAGGAATGGAACAGATAAATGAAACTACACAACCGGTCATCAGGATTCCCCAAAAAGCAGCAAAAAAGAGATTGTTAAAAATAAGGAGGTTCAAGAAAATGAAGCATGAACCGAAAAGTATTACCATTCCAAGGAGGAGAATCCTGGGAGGCTGAATAAACTGAATGGCTTTATCAAAATAGTCGATGTTGCCCTTTGTGATCAGGGCTTTGAGAGCAGTAAAAAAATCCCGGCGGAAATAGATGAGTTGGGCAGAAAGCCACCTCCTGCGCTGGTTGCTGAAAACCTCGGCTTTCTGTACCTTTTCATCAAAAACGGCAGCGTCGTCCAGATAGACGATTTTATGCCCGTCCCTTAGCATTTTCAACTCGATTTCTTTGTCAAAACCGCCTATGGCCGTTACTGTAGACATGATTTCTTTGAAAAACGAATATCTGAAGGCCATTCCCGAACCTATGATGGCCGAAGAAAGTCCAAGGACCCGGTGACCTTTCCGGAAGATATGGTTGTTGATCTCTTCACTGATGGCATCAAGCACTGCAAGGGAAGTATCCATATTCTTAGCCTTCCGGTGTCCTTGCAATGCATCGCATCCCTGTTCAAATGCAGCATTGACTTTCCTTAAAAAATCAGGGGCCATCACATTGTCTGCATCAAGCACCACCGCTATTTCGTAACCGGCGGGGAGTTGTTCCATTGCTTTGTTCAAAGCCTTTGACTTCGTACTCTTGTCGAATTTAACCTCAATTACCTTTACAGGAAGGGCTTTTAAGGCTGAAATCGTCTCCGGTTTAAAAGAATCCGCAATGATCACCACATCATAACATTCCTTTGGATAATCCTGCAATAATCCCTCCTGTGCCACTTCGACAATAACCTCATCCTCCTTGTATCCCGGGATCAGAACTGCAATTTTTCGCAGTAGGGGGTTTTGGGGATACCGTGGCTGCTTGTAAAAAAGCCCGGCAAAAGCAAAAATGAAAATGTAAAGTGTGGCAAGTGCCAATGGAATTCCTGCCAACAGTTGAATAACGTTAAATACAATGAGGGCGGATTGGTTCATTGATCCTTTGATTTTTAAACGGTTATTATCAGAATTCAGGTTGTTTATGAATCTCCTTTGAAAATAAATGTGTCATGTGCCAGGTTATCGCTCTTAGGTAAGCCTTGAAATGCCCGGGTGTGCCTTTTAACAGGAATCCCAACAAATTTTTTGGAATGGCAATGAGTAACTGGTAAAGGGCTGCAATTACGAATTTTACACCGCTTATGTTTCGCCTCAGGAAAAGCAACCGTGAACGGTTCATATAATAGGTCTTGAGCGGGCTCAATTTTCCGGTAGAGATAGATTCCTTATGAAAAACTGTCGAATTATGGACATACCATAACTCATAACCGGCCCGCCTGATCCTCGAGCCAAAGTCATGTTCCTCATAATAAAGAAAATAGCATTCAGCCATGAGGCCAACCTTGCGCAGAACTTTCATCGGTATCATCATGGCAGCACCATGACAATATGCGGTGACGGCATCCTTGTCGAACTGGCCGCTATCCCTGGTCCCGAACCCTAAGCCCCGGTTGCGGATTGTATAAGTGTTGAACTCGGTAATTCCAGAAAACTGGATTGTGTCGGGGGTATGAAAAAATTTGATTTTTGGACTGATGGCCCCAATCCGTGCACTGGATTCAAATTTAGCCACCATGGGTTCAAGAAACCCGGCATCAACTTCCGTGTCGTTGTTCAGTAAGAGAATGTATTTTCCGTGGGCATTTCTTATTCCCAGGTTGTTACCGCCTGCAAAACCAAGATTCTCTTTGCTTTGAATGAATTGGATCTCATCAAAGTTCTGTTTGATCACCGAAGGATCGTCATTGGGAGAAGCATTGTCCACAACGATGATTTCAATTGCCGGATAGGTTATTTTACGCAGTGAGGCAAGAAGCTCGCAGGTCACTTCAGGATGATCGTAGTTGATGGTGATGATTGAAACAAGTGGTAATTCCATAAACCCGCATATAAAATGTCACTGAATAGCCTGCCATCTCAATGGACAAATAGCAGGATGACGTTAAACTGAGTCTTTTTGAAACAGGGTTGTAAAAGTTTGTAAGACCAGTTTCAAATCGTACCAGAATGAATATTTGCCGGGAAGTAAATGAGCCGCGTATTCAATGTCATAATTTTTGCGTTCCTCTTCAGACATTTCTTCACCACCCTTTCCCCTTTCCTTTATCTGCCAGAGTCCTGTAATACCGGCAGGTGCAAGGCACCGCATGGCCATTTGAGTTTCCCAGTCCTTTAGAAGATGTTCGACTTCATAGATTGGCAAAGGTCGGTTTCCAACAATGGACATATCCCCTTTAATCACATTGATGAGCTGGGGTAATTCGTCAATACTGGTTTTCCGGATGAATTTACCAACCCTTGTAACACGAGGATCGTTTAATACTTTTACAAACGCAGATTTCGTTTTTGCAATTTCCCGCTCTTGTCTTTTAAATTCTGTCTGGCAAATTTCATGTCCGTGAATGTACAATGTTGTCGAGCATTTCTCACCTGCGGGTAATTTTTCACATTCTCTGCAGGGATTGGAAAAATCAATTTCCAATTGCTTCCTGGCCCCTGAATATTGGTTTTTTTCCTTTTTCATTTTATCAATTTCAGCATCCGACCCTGTGCGCATTGACCGGAGCTTGTAAAAATCGAAAATCTTACTCTGTCCGAACCGTTTGGAGATGTAGTATACTTTTCCTTTCGATTCGAGCCGGATGGCGATAATGACCAACAACAGGAGCGGTGACAGGAAAAGCAGCGCGCTGATTGCCACCACCAGGTCAAAGAGACGTTTTGAACGAGGTATTTTAAGTTCCATGTCCCGCGCGAAAATTGGTGGCAGGACAGGATATTTGTGCCGGTACTCACTCAGAAATTTTACGCGATTCAATAGAGAATCAGCAGATGGATCAGGAAGGACAAAGAAATCATCGATCCCCTTCATGATCGCATTGTGGTAAACATTTTTCCTGAATTCATCAGTGAGCAAAATGAATGCTACTTTGTTAAATTTCTGATTTTCACTAAGTTTGTCGTGGTATTCCATGCCACTGCCACCTGAAAGATATTGATCACAGAGAATCGCATCAGGTTTGGGACTGGTTTTCAGATAATTTTCTGCTGCCTGCAGATTCCGGTGAACAATAAGCTCAATTTCATCATGTGATCCAAGATTCTCAATCATGATTGGTGAAACTCCGATATAAAGAATCGATACTTTTTTTATCATATTTGCAAGGTCTATTTTCTATTCACTCATTTATGAAGAAAAAATCAATTTTCATATTCTCTACCACTTCCTGGCACAATTGACCGGGAACAGATTCTTATGTATCAACTCTTCAAGCTCCTCAGGATTAAATGGTTTGATAAGGTAATCCTGGGCCAGGCGACTGTAACAATCAACCCGGTCTTCTGTTTTATCTTCCCTTGAAAGCATGATGACCGGTGTATGCTTGGTATATCCGCGCTGACGAAACTTCTCAAGAAATTCATATCCATTCATGGGCTCCATCAGGATATCGCAAATAACCAGGTCAGGAGGGGGTTTTCGCTCAAGCCATTCCAACGCCGCTTTGCCGTCTCCCATAGCTTCGACATCATATTTGACTGATAGAAACGTTTTCAGAATCATGCGTATCGTAGGGTCATCATCAATCACCAGTATTTTTTTCGGAATGGACTTTGTTTGTTTTTGGGGGGATATTCCATCAGGGGAATCAGGTTCAAGGTTATAATAAATCGGATCCAGGTTTTTTATAATCAGTGCATAAAGTTCTTCGCGATTGAAGGGCTTGCTAAGGAAATCCTGGGCTCCATTCCTGTAACACTTGACGCGTTCCTTTTTTTCTTCAACTCCAGAAAGCATGATAACAGGAGTTTTTTGGGTATGGCTTCCTTTGCGGAATTTATCCAGGAACCCGTATCCATCCATTGGTTGCATTTGAATGTCACAGATAACCAGGTCGGGAAGGTTATCTTTCAGCCATTCGAATGCCTTCTCAGCACTATCAATTGCTTCCACATCATAACCTTTTGATTGAAGAGATGCCTTCAGAATACTACGAATCATATTCTCATCATCTATGACCAGAATTTTGTGCTTCATAATAAAAATATTAAATCTTCAGTTCATCCAAAATTGGAATGCAATTTACGTGTTTAATTTTACAAACAGATAATATTTGTCTTCTCCAAAATTGGTGAATTTTTATCAATTTATGCGTAAGGAATCCGGATTTTTTTTTAGGCTAAAACCTGATTTTCTTGTAGTGGTTTGCCCTACAAAAATTACCTAAAATTCGGAGGAAGAGAGGAAATTTATGGGTTTCTTTCGAGAAAATGGCCGGAATCTCCCCACTCACCATAACCAATGGTATCGCCTGCCATATGGATGCGTGCTTCAAGACAGCTTTTACACTCCTCTGCCTCTTCGTCAAGGCAGGGTTTGTTTTCATACAGTAAATAATCCTGGCGGTATTTTACCGGAGTGAGGTTGGGCATGATCACATTGGCACCCACCATCAATGCTTTTTCACGCCCTTGGGGATCAATTGTCTGCATGGCTGTAGTGGCAGCAATGTTGATATTTTTCATCATGATCCGTAAAATGGCTACCATTTTCAGCGAGAGGTCAAAACGCTCTTTCAGGGGTAAAAGTTTGTCGCGATACTGGTATAAGGGAGTGTCTGCATGTTCTATGTAGGGACCCATCCCGGCCATGTCGATGTCGAATTCCCTGAAAAAGATAAGATCGTCGGCGAGGTCATCAATGGTTTGAAAAGGCAAACCGATCATCACACCGGTGCCAACCTGGTAGCCCACATTCCTCAGGGTTTTCAACGAATCCAGCCGGCGATGGTAATCGTGGCCCGGGTTATTGGGGTGAAGTTTCAGATACAGCGCAGGGTTTGAAACTTCAATGCGCAAAAGATACCGGTGCGCCCCTGCATCAAACCAGCGCTGATAGGTTTCCCTACTTTGTTCGCCAAGCGAAAGCGTTACATGAACTTTTCCTTCGGTTTGCAGGTGGATTCTCTTTAACAAAGATTCAATCTTGTTGACGAATGCCTTGTTTGTTTGTTCGCCCGACTGGATCACAATGGAAGCATAATTATTTGCATGGGCATAATCCACAGCTTCCAGCACCTCACTATCGGTCATCCGGTACCTTACATAGCGGCTGTTTCCGGCACGGATCCCGCAGTAATAACAGTTTTTCTTACAGTAATTCGAATACTCTATCAACCCCCTGAAGTAAACTTTTTTTCCCACGAAGGTGGCCTTGGTCTCTTTGGCTTTAGTGAAGAGTTCAAGACGTTCTTTTCCACCGGTATTAAGCAGGTATACAAGATCGCTTTTGATAAACCGTGAATGTTCCAGGATTTTTTCTATTGGTTCGGGCATCGGGTGGAAAGGAAGGAATTTACGATTTACGATTTACGATTTACGATTTGGGATTTACTTTGTTATACATTGAACCGGATGTGCAGGATATCTCCATCACCCACGACATAATTTTTTCCTTCGATCATGAGTTTTCCGTGCTCCTTGCAGGCGTGTTCTGAACCAAGTCTCATGAAATCATCATATTTCATAACCTCGGCGCGGATAAAGCCTCGTTCGAGGTCGCTATGAATAACTCCGGCAGCTTGCGGAGCCGTCATTCCTTTTTTGATGGTCCAGGCACGCACCTCTTTTGGCCCGGCGGTGAAGAAACACTGGAGGTCGATCAGCTGAAATGCCGCCCGCACAAGCCTGTTCACACCCGGTTCAGTCAACCCGGCATCAGCAAGGAATGCCAGCCGATCCTCTTCACTTTCAAGCTCTGCAATTTCCGCCTCCATTTTTGCCGCTATTACAAGGATTTCCGCTTCCTGGCCTTTGATTGATTCGATGAATTTTGCAGTATATCCGTTTCCTTTGGTGGCAGACAAGTCATCCACATTGCAGACGTACATCACAGGTTTATCACTAAGGAGGAACATGTCATCCATGAAACGCTTGTCATCAATGGAAAGTGGGACAGTACGTGCCGACTCAAACGATTCAAGGTGAGATTTAAGCACATGCAGCACCTCCAGTCCGTGTTTTGCCTCTTTATCACCTGCCTTCAACTGCTTTTCCATCCTCCCGATCTTTTTCTCCACCGATTCAAGATCCTTAATCTGCAATTCAAGGTCAACAATTTCCCTGTCGCGAACAGCGTTTACGGAACCTTCAAGATGAGGCAGCTGCGGATCGTCAAAACAACGGATCACATGGATCAGGGCATCAACATTGCGGATATCTGAGAGAAACTTGTTGCCTTCAGTCTGGCTGCCTCCTTTTGACAAACCAGGAATGTCGACCATTTCAATGGTTGTCTGAACGACTTTAACTGATTTGATGATCTTATCGATGGCCTGTAGCCGGGCATCCGGGACATTCATGACTCCCAGGTTCGATTTCGTACCTGAAAAAGCGGCAGCATGTGTTTCGGCACGGTTATTTGAGATACAGTTAAATAGCGTGGTTTTTCCTGAACCTGACAGCCCGATAATTCCGCATTTTAATGGCATATTGAGTATTTTTTAGTTTGCGAAGTTATGAAAATAAAATGATCATTTGCTTTGACCATATATCAACGTACTGGCATTCAGCTTGTTTTGAGAATGTGGATGAGTTGGATTAAAAATATGGTGTATTATCTCGTCATATGAAGCAAAATCAGGGTATTTGGAGAGTTCGACATTGTAAAAATAGAGGGAGTCGAGCGACAGGGTAGGAAAGAACTGGATAATGGATTCGGGTAGTTTGGGCAGTTTGAAGTACTTCGTGGTGTCACAGCCATGCATCGTCCATGAAAAAGACTGGTTGTTATGGCCATAAAATTGCCATGTTGCATTCGTGGACGTAAAATCCCCGGAGGGATAGAGGTGGATTTTTCCTACAGGATAAACTGTTAAGTTCTCTACCCGGGCATCAATTTTCTGAAAACCGGAAGGGATGGCACCATTCACCCGAAAGGTATATGAGGTCGAGGAGTCCCAGCTCTCAACCTGTTTCAGTTCCGTGTGATACCCTTGAAAATGTTCCGGTAAATCAGGTACCCGGATAAAATTGCCAGCTGGGATATCGCCAAAAGAAAATTCGGTCATTACTGGCAGACTGTTTTCGTAGTCGGTGTTTTTATAACCCCATATCCGCGCTTCGTAGTACTTTCCGCTCAGGCCGATGGTGGTAAGCGCGGGTGCCTGGGCAGATGCCATGTCAACATCATAGATTCCTCCCGGATGAATGTCGCTGATCCATCGGAAAAGCTGCCCCTGGCTGTTTTCAGTCTTCACAAAGAGATCATCAGGATCGAGATATGTCAACGCAATTACGTCGTTTGAGATTGTTGTCAGGTTTGCATAACCTGAATTTGCATAAAGAATGAGCGTTGATTGCGGAACATTGGAAAGACTGACTGTAACATGTCCAAGGGTATCAGGACGGTGGCCCTGCAATGTCCACTCAGAACTCTCTACCTGCAGGTACGAGTTTAGTGAAATTTCGAAATCATGCATGGAAGGTTCCCAGGTCACAATGGTCAACATAAAACGGGAAGGAATTTTAATCCCGGGTTTCGCGTCCAGAAAAAATTTGCCATTCCCCTTGTACATCGTGTCGGCAATTACATGGCCAACTGAATCTGAAGCAAAAACAATGGCTCCCAATTTTGGATTGATGAAATTATCCTTAAAATTCAAGGTCATCAATACAGTTATCGACCCTGGATCAACCTCAGCCTCCTTTTTCCTGCATCCGACAGAACCAAGAATTAACCCTGTCAGGAAAAATATCAGTATGTGCTTCACATGTTATTTTTTCTGGCAGGAGATTTTCAGTAAAATCACCATGATTGAAAACAGGATAAAATATCCACCGAATAAAATATAGGTTCCGTAATGAACACCGAAAATCTGGATGTTTCCAAGCAGGTATCCGAGGAAACCCAGTCCGATAAGATAAGTTGATGCAGCCGCAACCAACCATGATGCCCACTTCAGCAATGTTTCCATAAAAAAGTGATTTAAGTGAAAATTGTCAAATTACAAAAATAGAAATATTTTCCTAAATCAAAAATCGCTTAACAAAAATCGTAAATTGCACATAATGCTTGTCCTGCAAAATAATTCTTTCTATCTTTGCACCCCATTTTCCAAGGGTAAAAATGGGAAACGTTCTTTATTTAAAGCCCTGTAAGTTAACCAAATGTTAAACCCGGCCAGCGTAATTGCGCTGCCATAAAGCAAAAATGAATGACTCCTGAAGAAAACATTGAGAACATGGAGCAGAATGCTGAACCCATTGTTGAACAGATTGCAAATGTTGAAAACGAAACCCCTGTAGTGAAAGAGGTTGTTAATGAAGCTGTTGCAGAAGTAGTTGCAGAACCGGTTGCGGAAATTGTTGCGGAACCTGTTGCTGAGCCTGCTGCAGCTGTTGTGGCAGAGCCTGTAACAGAAATCGTTGCTGAACCTGCTCCTGCAGAACCGGCCGTTAAGTCAACCAGGAAAATGCATGTGGCTCCTGTTGCCCCTGCCGATTTTGACTGGGATGCCATCGGTAAAAAACATGAAATTTACACAAGCGAAGAACGTACCAAGCTGGAAGATGTTTACGATCAGACCCTGAAAGCTATCCAGGATCATGAAGTGATTGAAGGCACAGTGGTCACCATGACCAATCGAGAAGTCATCGTCAATATCGGCTTCAAAAGCGATGGAGTGATCCAGATGAACGAATTCCGCTACAACCCTGAATTAAAGATCGGGGATAAAGTGGAAGTGTACATTGAAAACCAGGAAGATACTAGCGGTCAGCTGCTCCTTTCACACAAAAAAGCACGCATTCTTAAGTCTTGGGAGCGCATTAACGATGCTTACGAAAAACAGGAAATTATCAAGGGTTATGTAAAATCCCGGACAAAAGGTGGTCTGATCGTCGATATTTTCGGCATTGAGGCTTTCCTTCCGGGCTCACAGATCGATGTGAAACCAATCCGCGATTACGATGTTTTTGTTGATAAAGTGATGGAATTCAAGGTTGTGAAGATCAACCACGAATATAAGAATGTCGTAGTATCACATAAAGCCCTTATCGAAGACGAACTCGAAGCCCAGAAGGCAGAGATCATCAAGAAACTTGAAAAGGGACAGATACTTGAAGGTACCGTTAAAAACATCACCAGCTATGGTGTATTTGTTGATCTTGGCGGTGTTGACGGCCTGGTCCATATCACTGATCTCAGCTGGGGACGTATCAACCATCCGGAGGAAATCGTTAAACTTGATCAGAAAATTAAGGTGGTCATTCTTGATTTCGATGAAAACAAGAAGCGTATCGCATTAGGTCTCAAGCAACTGACACCTCATCCATGGGATTCATTGGATCAGGAGCTGAAGATTGGCGATAAAGTGAAGGGTAAAGTTGTTGTCATTGCCGATTATGGTGCATTTGTTGAAATTACCACCGGTGTTGAAGGGCTTATTCACGTTTCCGAAATGTCGTGGTCGCAGCACCTGCGCACTGCCCACGATTTCCTCAAGGTAGGGCAGGAAGTGGAAGCCGTTATCCTCACACTCGACCGCGAAGAGCGTAAGATGTCGATGGGGATCAAACAACTCATACCCGATCCATGGACAAACATCAGGGATAAATATCCCCTCCGTTCAAAACACACGGCCACTGTTCGCAATTTCACGAATTTTGGAATTTTTGTAGAACTGGAAGAAGGTGTTGATGGATTGATTCACATCTCTGATCTTAGCTGGTCGAAGAAAATCAAGCATCCTGCTGAATTTACCAAAATTGGAGAAAGCATCGAAGTGATGGTGTTGGATGTGGATGTTGAAAACCGCCGCCTCAGCCTTGGGCACAAACAACTCGAAGAAAATCCCTGGGATGTGTTCGAAAATGTTTTTGCCATCGGTTCCGTGCACCTGGGCACCATTGTCAGTCTGAATGACAAAGGAGCCATCATTGCACTCCCTTACGGCGTAGAAGGCTTTGCCCCGCTGCGTCATCTTGGAAAGGAAGATAACAGCATGGCCCGTGAAGAAGAAGCAATGGATTTCAAGGTGATAGAATTTTCGAAAGAAAACAAAAAGATCATCCTGAGCCACAGCAAAATTCACCAGGATGTTGCGAATGCCGATAAGAACAAGGATGCAAAAACCGGGTTGAAAAAGGAAAGCGATACTAAAAAGGCTGTTAAGAAACTCAAGGACAATCTCGAGAAAACGACCCTTGGAGATATTGATGCCCTGGCCAACCTGAAAGCTGACATGGTGAAAGCCGAAAATCTGGCGCGTGATGCCAAGTCCGCTTCTGAAGAGGTAAAACCAGAAGTTGAGGCTGCCGGTGAAGAACCAATTGCCTAATAACACTGCATGACCTTCTCGTTGACAGTGCTGGGCAGCAATGCAGCCGTTCCGGCAAACAACAGAAACTTAAGCGCTCATTTGCTCAATGCAAATGAGCGTTTTTTTTTAATTGACTGCGGTGAAGGCACCCAGTTTCAATTACGGAAGTATCACCTCTCCTTTCAAAGGATCAAGCATATTTTTATAAGCCATTTACATGGAGATCATTTTTTTGGACTGATTGGTTTGCTTAATTCGATGCACCTGCTTGGACGCAAGGAGGAATTGCACCTCTATGCACCCGCCATGCTTTATGAAATCATCAACCTTCAACTGGAGGTTTCTCAAACAATACTGAAGTACCCGTTGATTTTTCATCCGTTGTGCACGGATAGCTACGATCTGATCCTCGACCAGGATCGGTTATCAGTCCATAGTTTCCCTCTCCGGCACAGTATTCCCACCTGTGGTTTTATCTTCAGGGAGAAAAAACCACCTCGCAAAGTTGCAGGGGCGCGGTCGTATGCTTATTGCAGCGATACTGGATACTCCGAAGCAATCATTCCATTCATTCATGAGGTTGGTTTGTTGTATCATGAAGCAACCTTTATGCAGAACCTTGCTTCAGTTGCCGACGAGAAACTTCATGCAACAGCGATGGAGGCAGCCTCAGTGGCCGTCAAAGCCAGAGTGAAAAAACTCCTTATCGGCCACTTTTCTGCAAGGTACGAGGATATCGGTCCCTTGCTTGCTGAAGCCAGGTCGGTGTACCCTGAGACTTACGCGGCCGAGGAGGGACTTCTTTTAAATATATGACACCTTCTCAGTTTTTTTATTAATTTTGCGATGAATTTGTTGCTGGTTCACTTTCTGAATTTCTTCAGGGAGTGTGAAAAGGGAATCCGGTGAAAATCCGGAACTGTTCCCGCAGCTGTATGCTCTATAACAGTTTTCGACCTCTTTTGTCACTGTTCCGCCCATGCGAAGCGGGAAGACTTCGAACAACCGAGCGAGCCAGAAGACCTGCCATCAGCGAGTTTCGGAACTTTCGGGAGAAAAGCGATGAATCATTCCTCTAACACCTTATCATGAAACTCAACCACACTATTTTAATATGGGTAATGTTCATCATCGTCCTGATTTCAGGATGTAAAAAGGACGAAACTGTTTTAATTCCAGCCGGGCCTTTTGCCAATGGGGCATTTATTTCCAATGAAGGAACTTTCGGCCAGTCAAACGCTTCGGTCAGCTTTTACAGTTTTGCCGGAGACAGTGTGAGAAATTCGATTTTTGCTGCAGTGAACAATCATCCCCTTGGACAGTTACTCCAGTCAATGTACCTTATCAACGGGAAAGTCTATATGATTTTGAACCTTTCCGATACAGTGGTAATTGCCAATGCCGAAAATTTCATAGAGACAGGGATCATCACAGGGTTGAATTCACCTCGCTGCATGACTTCCAGCAACAGAAAGGGTTATATTACCCAATGGGGATCAGGCGGAAACGGAGAGGTAAAAGTTGTCAACCTCAGCACGAATAATGTTGTTAAAACCATTGGAGTCGGTACCGGTCCCGAACAGGCAATCGTTGCAAATGGAAGTATCCTGGTATGCAATGGAGGTGGATACACTGTTGATTCAACCATCACTGTAATCGACCCGGTAACTGACGAAGTGGTTCAGACAATCAAAGTCGGTGATAACCCTAAAGAAATGGTAATCGATAAAAATAATGATATTTGGGTTTTGTGTTACGGGTATATCAAATACGATGGATCTTTCAACATCATTCTTGAAACTCCGTCAAAGTTGGTAAGGCTTTCAGGTGAGTCTTTCCAGAAGACAGGGGAGTTTGTCATATCGGCGACAAAACATCCGCAGCATATTGATATCAGCAAGGATAAATCTACCATCTTCTATGGCGGAGGATTCGGTTATGCGGGAATATTTGCCATGGGCATCACAGCTGCTGCAATACCTTCCGTGTCATTAGTGGATGGCAGCAAGTTTTTCTATGGATTCAGGATTAATCCGGTAAATGATGAAATTTTCACACTTGATGCAACCGATTTTTCAACACCCGGATTTCTCCGCCGTTATTCCTCCCAGGGAAACGTGCTAAAGCAATATACAGTGGGAGTAGCGCCCAATGGAGTAACATTCAGGTAGTTTAATGTTGAAAATTACCCTATCTTGCTAATCCTGTGCAGTGCCTCAGAATCAAGTAATTCCATCTCATTTTCGGTGAGATTGATGATCCCGTCATGCTGAAACTCACGCAAAATCTTTACGGCACTGTCTTTCGACATGCCAGATAATTCAGAGATATCCTGCCGGGAAAGAATCATTGTGAATTTCGGAGATTCAAAAATGTCCTCGAAAAGATAGATGAGCGTATCAGCCATCCTACCGGGCATTTGCTTCTGGGTCAGGCTTAACAACCTGTTATAGACGGAAAGAATATTCCTGCTGAAATCCTTCATGAATTCTGCTGAAAAACTCTTGTTCCTGTCAATAATCTCTTTAAAAACTGCCAAATCAATAAAACAGACGGTGGTTTCCATCAGCGCAGTGACCGAAAAATGGTGGCGTTGATCCAGATAGATTCCCGGTCCGCCAATGAAGTTTGTAGGTTTAACAATCCTGATGATGGCATTTCTTTGCTCGGTTCCCTCAATGTAAAGTTTTGCAAGCCCTGAATTCACTGAAATTACATGCGACATAAAGGTGCCTTGCTTGCGAATAGTTTCTCCCTTGTTGAAATGAACCGTGATTTTATTCTTGTCAACGAGGTTCAGGTCATTTTCTGTCAGAAAGCAGAACAGGGGGGACCTGAATTCGCATCCTGCACAATGACGATCTTCGTTATGACAACTGTTTTTCATAAGGTCTAAAAACTTGATGAAACTCCTCGTATAATCCCGACCAAAGGTATAAAAAATAGAATAACCGTTATTTTTCCTTTTTAAACAGGTTATTTTTCTCATTCTAAAGAGAAAAATATCGTAAATGTTCGGTTGAAAAAAAGTCAATAATATATTCAATTTAGACTGAATTAACATATATTTGCAGAATATATTGGTCGATGTATGTCCCGTAATGATTTCATATACGACAATTTACTTTAGGACACGAGACCATTTAAACAGGAATTTTTAGTCAAATCAATTTTACTACCGCAAATGCGGATAACATTAAAAGGAGGATTTATTATGGAGCAAAAAAATACTTTTTTAGGAGATAAGCCGGTTTCCCGATTCCTTTTGAAATCAGGATTAATGCATTGGGTCTTTTTCAATGCTTTCATATTTGTAATCTCATTTTTAGCCATGGAATCTCAGGCGCAGCAGGTTTGCTGTCCCGATTTTAAATTACAGGATGCCGTCGTAATTTGCCCCCCAGAAGGTGCATGCCAGGGTGGGACAACACCCGGAGGCGGACATGGTACGATGGTCGCCTGCAAATTAAGTGCTCATACGTATACTGTGTTTCCCAATCTCACTGGTTATACCTTCACCTGGACAGTAACCGGAGGAACCCCGATCAGTTTGACAGGTAATCCAAACACGATATTGTGGGGTTCAGGTACAACCGGGTTTATCACCGTGGTTATCAATGGAGGAGCGTGTCATGATTCAATTACTCAGCAAATTTGTCTCGTTGATGGCCCCAAGGCAAATTTTACAGCGGTTCCGAACCCTGTATGCGCAGGAACCCCTGTGCATTTCACAAACACCTCGGCCGGAGGAGGAGGGTATCTATGGGATTTTGGAGATGGTACGACTTCCCCGCTTGCAAGTCCGCCTGATCACAGTTATGTGTTGCCCGGCGACTATACCGTTATTCTGACTGCCTACGACCTGGGGCCTTCCAGACAGGGATCGGATTCCAAAACTCCATGCGGTTGCGTCGACACAATCTCAAAAGTCATTCATGTTCTGAGTGGCAGCGGTCCGAAAATTGAAACAACCTGTTGTTATGGAACTGTATGTCCGGGAGATACTTCGTCATTTTGTACTCCTTTGGTCTGCGGCACCTATAACTGGACTGTTGCCGGAGGCGTAATCATATCCGGAGCCGGTTCCAACTGTATTAAAATTAAGTGGAATGCCGCCTATACCGTTCCTACAACGGTGTCTCTATCAGTGCCTGGTTGCGCTGCTGCTCCCTGTCCCGGTACCACTACCCTTCATGTGCCTGTTTTGTACCCGAATCTACCCATCAGCGGGCCGAATCCGCTTTGTGTCGGATCTTCCGGCAGTTTCTTCCTGCCTTCGATGCCGGGGACCTATTATACATGGACCACCACGGCGGCTGCAGGAACCTACACTTTTAATGACAAGGACAGGAATGTTGCCAATGTAAACATTACATTCAATGTTGGCGGAACTTACCAGATCATTTGCAATTATACCAATCCATTGGCCGGATGCAGCGGAACCAGTATTTTTACGGTAAACGTTCTCCCGGTATTTTCAATATTCGGAAACGATATGGTTTGCCAGGGCTCAACTAATGTTTATTCCGGAAGCGGCACAGCCACCTGGACCGTCACACCGGCAACAGGTGTGTCTGTATCACCGGCGACCGGATCTTCAACAAATATTACGTTTACCTTACCCGGTAACTATATCGTCACTGCAACGCCACCTCCCGGTATCTATTGCAATGTAAGTGCCATAAAAATGGTCAAGGTAGTTGCAGTGCCAATCCTGAACCCTATTGTCGGACCCTCTGTAGTATGCCCTGGAACCAATTTAACCTACAGCGTTTCATCCAACACAACAGGGAGTCCGTTTGCCTGGTCAATTATTGCCGGAACAGGTATAGTAGAGACACAGTTCGGACCTGACCAGAACACTTCAATTATAAAGTTGACCGGAGGACCAACATGGACTATCAGTGTGGTTCAGCAGATTGAGATCAGTCCGGGTGTATTCTGTTCCTCTCTTCCACAAACAAAGGTTATTACGAGGTATGGCCCGCCCGTAATTACACCCTCGCCACCTCCGGCAATCACTGTCTGCGTCGATGCGGTTACCAGCTTTTCTGCAACAGGACCACTTCCTATCCAGTGGACAGTAACTCCGCCAAACAGAGGTTCGATCATCTCCGGGCAAGGGTCAAGCACGGTAAATATTCGCTGGCACGGACCACCAGCCATTGCTATCGTGGCCGCATCCAATTGTGGTGGTTCCAATTCAGTTCCCGTAACGATTTTAAACCCACCTGTTATCCCGGTTATTACTGCCAGTGGACCACTGATCTATTGCCTCCCAAATCTTCCCCCACTGACCTTTACCCTCAGTGTGCCGAATATTTATTCGACATACCAATGGTATGGACCATCCGGACTTATTCCCGGGGCAACTAATTTTTCCTATAATCCGCCGCCATTTCCTGTCGTTGGAGGTTCATTTGTTTATACAGTGGTTGTTTCAAACGGGTTTTGCACAGCGACAGCGAATATCCAGGTGCTTATCGGTACCTGTTCGGGAACTGGTGGGCCTCCGCCTAATCCCATCACCTGTGCCGTAGACTTCACCTTCAATCCCAGCCCGGTTTGCGAAGGC
The DNA here is from genome assembly GCA_903828645.1 of uncultured Bacteroidales bacterium. Classification (GTDB taxonomy): domain Bacteria; phylum Bacteroidota; class Bacteroidia; order Bacteroidales; family FEN-979; genus CAIVAT01. The sequence goes on along the minus strand of CAIKNA010000007.1, from coordinate 17,003 downwards.
CAACCTGCAACCTTTACGGCCACGACGATCCCGCCGGGCCCTAACCCTGGTTTTACTTATGCATGGGCTTTTGGTGATGGAGCTACTTCATTCCAGTCGCCAACACAACATACTTATGTTTCCTCTGGTACCTATTATGTCACGGTGACTGCCACACTTGGAAGCTGTGTGCACGATACTGTGCATGCAATCGTTGTCAAACCGACCCCAAACTGCAATATCACAGTATCTGATACGATGTATTGTCCGGGAGGTTATGTGACGTTTTCTGCATGTACCGGCCAGAGTTCTTACCAGTGGTTCAAGGACGGAAACGCGATCAGTGGTGCCACAAGTAGTGGTTATAATGCCTATCAATATGGAGATTACTGGGTTCAGGTATCCAATATTTATGGATGTACCAACAACTCAAATCATATTTTTATATATGAGAAAGCCAAACCCACCGCGAAAATTACCGGTGAAGGAACAGTTTGTGCCACTCCAGGTGGACTTGCACAATTCCAGTTATCAGCATTTTACAATGCAAACTATTCATATTCATGGTCAAGCAACCCGGCAGGAGCCGTATTCACTCCCAATAATAGTAATGCCAGTTACATAACCAATGTTAGTCTTACCTTGCCGCTTACCTTGCCCTATACCTGCAGTTTCATTGTTAAAGTAACCGATACCATCACACATTGCGAGAACAGGGATACACTCTGCGTGACATTTTATGAAACCCCGACGTTGACGGTGAATTTCTATACCGGATGCGAAGGACCACCCGTTACCTTAACAGGGATTCCAGCTCCTTTGGCGCCTACTCAATACCATTATCAGTGGAGCAATGGTAAAACCACTCAATCAATCGTAGTTTCAGCCGCCGGTACCTACAGTCTGACCATTACTGACAAAACGACCGGTTGCACTACATCTGCATTGGCAGCCATCATTCATCCAAAACCCGACCTGAGTTTGTTCCCGCGTGGTTGCGACAGCATCTGCCAGACTGACACACTGCATTTGTATATTCCATTGCCACTGAATGCATTAGCACCTTTTAATACCTACCCTGCTGCCTACCCTTTTATTAAATGGTATGACAATGGCAATTATGCAACTCCCATCGGAACAGGTCAAACCCTCTCGTTTAATACAGCAGTCCTGGGCAGTCATCAGATTTCAGTTGTTGTTGGAACTGTCTATGGGTGTCGTGATACTGCAGGCGTGTTTTGCCTGACTGTAAAACACTGTAATCCGAATCTCGGGCTGGATTTCGGCGATGCTCCTGATGGCAATACCGGGTACAATTATCAAACCCTTCTTCCCAATGGGGCCCGGCATATCATCGTACCTGGTGTTTATCTTGGTGCGAAAGTTGATGCTGAAGCCAACGGACAACCAAGCATAGGGGCCGATTGTGATGATAACGACTGTGCCGGTCCTTCAGGCGGGGACGATGAAGATGGTGTTACAATGCCGTCGACGATTGAGATCGGCAATACCATCAATATCACTGTTCAGGCTTCTGTAGCTGGATTCCTTGATTTATGGATTGACTACAACATAGATGGTACCTGGGTCGGGCCTGGCGAACATGTTTATAACACACTTCCCGTTACTTCGGGGAGCAACCTTCTTTCCTTCGTTGTACCTGCTACTGCAACGATGGGACAATCTTATGCCCGGTTCCGATTCAGGACTTACAGCATACCTGCGTTAAGCTACAATGGCCTCGCCACCGATGGTGAAGTAGAAGATTACCCTGTTTTCATCGAAGAATGTCCGCAGGGCGATCAACTTGATTTTGGTGATGCACCTGATTTGCCTGCCGCAGGGTTCAACTATCCCACATTGCTTTCAAGCAACGGAGCACGCCATATCATGTATTCCAATATTCGTCTTGGTGCCTTGATTGATAGTGAAGCCAATGGCCAGCCAAACGCCCTGGCTTTGGGCGACGACCTTTCTGCTCTTGCTGATGAGGACGGGGTGCAGTTTATCGGGACCATGTATGTTGGGATGCCTGCGAATATAAAGGTAACAGCATCGATTTCCGGTTTCCTCAATGCCTGGATGGATTTTAATAAAGATGGTGACTGGGCTGATGCCGGAGAACAGATCTTTACGAACCAGCCTTTGTCAGCGGGGGTGAATAATCTTACCTTCATGATTCCTGCAGGCTCACAACAGGGTAAAACTTATACGAGGTTCAGATTCAATACCCTTGGAGGTTTAACCTATTATGGCCTTGCATTGAATGGTGAAGTTGAAGATTACCGGGTTCAAACCTGCCCTCACTGGTTACCGGTACATACAAATCTGAAACACTACATCACCATCCCGCACGACCTGCCAAACCTTAACCCGGGGGATGTACTTGGTGTATTTTTTCATGATGCAGCCGGGATGGAGGTGTGTGGAGGACTAACCGAGTTCAGCGGAGCCAGTGACCAGATCCTGGTGGCCTATGGTGATGACCCGGCCACCACTGTCAAAGACGGTTTTGCGAAAGGGGAACCCATCATCTGGAGATTATGTTCAATTGTAAAGGGTGATGCAAATCCGATTGATGTAACCTATGATTTTACGTACCCCATTAGCAATGGATTGTTCACTCAAAATGGTTTGTCGGCGCTTACCGGTATCAATGGGTTGAATGCGACTGCCAATGCAACTCCTGCCAGCGTATGCAGCGGGGATGCTGTTCAGCTTCATGCCGATGTAGGTAGTGCTGATGGGGTAGCTTTTACCTGGACGTCACAGCCTGCTGGTTTTACTTCAACCCAGCAGAACCCGGTTGACCACCCTGCGGTGAATACTACCTATCATGTTACCGCATTCGACGGAGTATTTCATGCTAATGCCAGCATACCTGTCACCGTTACGCAGTTTAATGCGCTGGTTCCCATACTTCCGTTAAATAACATTACTATTCCTTCCGGTCAGAGTAATTGTTACAATGCGACACAATCAATCGCAGTGGCCGGAAATGGAACGACATTCCTTGTTCAGAGTGGAGGAAGTGCACTGATGGTGGCAGGACAGAAAATAAACCTGCTTCCCGGAACCAAGGGAAATGCCGGCTCATACCTGCATGGCTACATTACTACAACAGGTACATATTGCTGTAACACCTCCCTGCCACCAGCGATGGCAAGCATGAATGGGGAAGCAACAGGGATACAGCCTGCGGGTGAACAGACATTCTTTAAGGTTTATCCTAACCCGACAACAGGTACATTCACACTCGAACTTAACGGTGTGGCAGCATCGGTCAAAGTTTCCGTGGAGATTTACGGGATTCTGGGTGAAAAAATCCTGACCAGAGAGATATCCGGTTTAAAACAACAGGTTTTTGACCTTTCTGACAGACAACATGGTGTTTATCTCATCCGCGTGGTTGACGGAAAGGAAACGGGATTGACAAAGATCATCAAACAATAAGACGCTGCTATATAGCACTATTAAATAAAAGCAACTTGTTTTTGCCCTTGCTAAATCCCTGCCGAAACAATCGGCAGTACCAAGGGTAAATACAAGTTGCTTTTTTATTGCAATCCTAACTCAATCCGGCATGTATGACACAAGTGCATTCTTTTTTGATCAATATCCCCAACATAAGTACTTGATCTCATGACGCAGGTTGTAGTGTTGCAGTGTATTAATCCGAAGGTATGGCCAAGTTCATGAATAACCTCTTTTTTGAAGCGATCAAGCAACAAATTATCATCCATGGCCAATCCGTAACTCGTATTATTTAACCGGTATACCGAGGCGATCCCGCTGCGCCCGCCCAGGAATGCCTGACCGAAAATGAATGTCAGGATGGGAATAAATAGATCGACATTGAACAACCCAAGGGTTTTGCATGATTCGGGAAATGCCAACGAATCAACATGTTTCAGAAGGTTGTTCCCATTGTATTGTCTCCGCGAGGTATCATAAAATTCACTCAAATCAATATGCCCTTCCCTGAGATTCAGGGAACATCTGAATTCACGTTCAACAGATTCGGCAAGCTGCTCAAGAACATCTTTCTCGAAATATCCAAAAGAAATTAAGGTGATGTTTTGCACGCTCATTCTGCATTATTGTTGATCCGAGGGTTTTAAATCGTACTTTTTGATTTTATTGTAAAGAGTAACCCTGTCCACTTTTAATGCTTTTGCCGTCCGGGAAATATTCCAACTGTATTTATTGAGTATCTGAAGGATAAATGCGCTTTCGAAATCATCCAGACTTTCAACGGTATTGCTCACAATCGTTTTTTCCAACGGAAGGTCCTTCAGTGTTATTTTTTTACCATCCCCGACAACAATGGCACGTTCGATCATGTTTTCCAGTTCGCGGATGTTCCCGGGAAAGTTGAACTCCTGTAAACGATTCATAGCATTCTGATCAATCGTAACAGGAGGTTTGTTCATCGTTGTACAATACTTTTTGATAAAATAATCAACAAGCAAAGGGATGTCAGATTTTCGCTCACGCAATGGCGGTATGTGTATGTTTACAACATTGAGCCTGTAAAAAAGATCTTCCCGGAATGTCCCTTTTTCAACCATACTTTTCAGATCCTTATTTGTAGCGCAGATCACCCTGAAATCGGAACTGATCTCCTTGTTGCCGCCTACCCGGATAAATGTTTTTGATTCCAGGACCCGCAACAATTCCACCTGCATTTTAGCGGAGATGGTGGCAATTTCGTCCAGGAAAATTGAGCCGTTGTCTGCCATTTCGAACCGTCCTTTGCGGTTGTACATGGCTCCCGTAAAGGCTCCCTTTTCATGACCGAATAATTCGCTTTCCAGCAAACTTTCGGTCAATGCACCGCAGTGGACACTGACAAAAGGAAAGAATTTCCTTGGTGAATTGGCATGAATAGCAATGGCGACAAGTTCTTTCCCAGTACCGCTTTCCCCGGTAATTATCACCGACGAATTTGTTTGGGCCACACTCTCCACATCCCTCAGCACATTTTTCATGGCTTCACTGTTCCCTATAATGTCTTCCACATTTTCCAGAGAGGTCAGTTTTTTTTTCAAGTTTTCATTTTCATCAACCAGGGAAATTTGCTTTGTTGCATTACGGATCAGGTGGGTTAAATCATCCGGATCAAAAGGTTTTGTAATGTAGTCAAAGGCACCGTCTTTCAGTGCCTTTACAGCGGTATCCACTGTTGCAAAAGCCGTCATCACAATTACAATGGCTTCATTATTATGGGCTTTTATTCTCCGGAGCATTTCCAAACCGTCCATTCCCGGCATTTTGATATCTGCCAGAATGATGTCGAACTCATCGGATTCAAGTATTGTCAGCGCTTTCTTGGCGTTTTCGGCACTTGCAACCCGATACCCGTCTTCAATGAACCAGCTTTGCAGCGATTCTCTAACGGACTCTTCATCGTCAACAATTAAAATAGATATTTTTCTTGCCATGATTAAAGCAATTTAATTTTTAATCAAAGGAATAGTCACCGAGATAGTCGTTCCACTTCCAACGTCCGATTTAACCTGAATTTTCCCTTTATGATTTTGCACAATACCGTGAACAATGGCCAACCCCAAACCTATGCCGCTTGCGTTCTGCTTGGTTGAGAAAAAGGGCTCAAAAATATGGGGGATGTCTTCTGCTGCAATGCCCAGACCGTTATCTGATATCTCAAAGTTGATCGAATCTTCATCAGGGTTCTTTGTTCTTATCAGAATCTCACCGTTTTCAAGCACTGCCTCTGAAGCATTTACGATGATGGCAACACAAGCCTGTTTGATCTGGTTCGGACTGCAATAAATCAAATCGGAAACGGCGGAAAAATCTGTCAGGAAACTGATATTGGCAATTTTAATGGGATGGGTCATCAAATCATAGGTTTCCTGGAGTATTTCATGCAGGTGTTTTTGTTCAAAATCATCCTGGTCTTTTCTGGAAAAATCCAGTAAGCCTTTTACAATATCACCGCAACGTTTGGTCTCATTTTCAATCATTTTTAAATGTTTGAGCATCGAATCCTTTTTTAATACGTACAATTCGGGGTTGCTCATTTGTTTTGACAACAGTTTGGTATAAATCAGAATACCCGACAGGGGATTGTTTATTTCATGAGCCACTGAGGAGGATAATTTTCCCAGTGATGCCAGTCTTTCAACATGCATCAATTCATTTTGAGCTGCTCCCAATTCCTCTGATTTTTTCTGGACTTTGTATTCCAGTTGCTGAGACCAGTTTTTCAGCTCGTCTGTTGCCGACTGCAGGTTGTCGAGCATATCGTTGAATGCCTTGGATACCATTCTCATATCATCCAGTTGATTTGGCTCTATATCAACCCGGGTACTTTTATCCCCGTTTGCAACTGCAATGCTCACTTTGATCAGTGCGTTCAATGGATCTTTAATCCTTTTCCTTGTAAAAAAAATAAGAACCGAGGCGAGTGAAAGCGTCGTGAATATGGCCAGGAGGAAAAATTCGGTCGACGATTTTGTAACCGCTGCATCCAGGTTTTTCAATGGGATTTTTATTACCAGTGAACCCAGCAAGGTATCTGTAGCCTTATGTGCATGACAGGAACTGGTATAGCAGGATTTTTCATTCATAATTGGTGACCTGATCAACAAGTGCCTGCTGCTGCTGTCGTTGTGCGCCATCTTGCAGTCGCTGTCGGTGCTGATGATCCTGTAAGACTTTCCCTTTCCGGAGAACATCGACCTGATATTGGCGTGGCAACTGGTACAGTTCGGGTTGCCATGACTGTTAATTGTATCGGTAGGGATGGACGAATAGACAAGGTTGTCGTCACTGTCGTACATGTTCACCTCATCGATACCCGGCAGCGTATTGATAACATCCAGTGTTGATTGTAATGAACTTTTATCATTTTCGAGCATTGAATGATACAATGCCCCCTCCACAATGGAACCAATGTTATTCCCGCTCTGTCGAATGACCGTGTTCAGATATTGCTCATTGACCGACCTGAAAATAAGACTGAAGGATACGAACAGAAAAATTGATAAGATGGTGATGACCATCACTACTCGGCCATAAATCGAAGAACGGAATTTAACATATTTAGTAAAGATCGCTTTCCCTGTGTTGTTTTTCTGTTTATTCTTTAGAAACATGGCAGCAGATTGTTTTAAGCAGTGATTACCCTTTCACACCCAAAAGGTTATATTTCACTGCAAAGTACAAAAAAACTGGTGATTTGACACCAGTTTTGAAATTTAATTTCCCGGGGGTTGATTTTCCGGATTATGTTGTTAAAAAAAGTGCTAAATATATCTAATTCAGATGTTTGTTGTTAAAAACGATAAAGATTTAAAAATTCTTTCTGGAAATCCTTCCAGATTTCAGCTGGTAATTCTGAAAGTGAATGATCACGTAATTCGCCACCATCCTGCATCACGACCTTCGCTGAACCGGGAACATAGTTTCTCACGGTCACGGCCAGAAAATCCTTGAAGCGGTCAAGTTCCATGGCCGACCAGTTTGCAGCTTCTTCCGCAAAAAAACAGCATTTTGCGTCTGCAATCCAGTTCGACGGTTTGACTTTGCAGATCCATCCCTTTCCATATGGATCTTCATTCAACATTCCGGGATGGTAGCGCAGGATAGGGTTCGTATCCAGGATTTTCCCGGATAGGGGAGAAAGCACCTGAAGCATTTTACCGTTTTGATCAATCTCTGTCAGAACATCACCTTTATTGATCAACTCGCCCGGGTTTTTCAGGTTTGTGAATTTTACTTCGCCTGTAATATGAAGTAAAAGATCGTCAAGTCCCACTTTTGCAGTACCCGATTGTTCCATAAACATCCATGTATGATTCCTGCTGAAGAACAATCCCAGGGGAATTTTTAGAATCCGTACTGAAAGTATGCCAAGTGCTGTTTGAATCTGCCGCGTGATTTTGACCTGTTTGTTCAAAAAAACAGAAAAGGGGATCAGCGTGGCCAGGAATGCAATTATGACCAGATATTCAATGCCTTTTGTTGCAAAAATATCAGAATAACTAAAGCCTTCCATATGTTTTGTTATTATGCGGTTATCATAACCGCGGGTTAATTTATTTGTTATTATTTGCCCAGGATGGTGAATCGCGCAGCACTGGCATGCGGTTGATTACCCATCTGAAAATCCAAATTTCTGTAAAGATTACTGCAAGGGTCACCGCAAACTCCATCCATGACGGAACATACCGTATGGCCATATCCCATCTGAATCCGATAACTGTGACATTCAACCTGTTTAAAATGACCCCGAGCATGGTGATGATTGCTGCGACTTTAATCATTGTAATGTTTTTTGTCCGGTAACTGACAAGGAAAAGGATCATTGGCAGCAGGACAAACCCCAGCATCTCTAGGAGATACCAGTAGCCCATAGGTGTATTGAGAAGGTTCCAGTGCTGTCCATGGATAAAGACAAGCATTTGCAGGAAAAAGTATGCAAACATGGCACCTGCGCATATTTTTGATAAACCGTGGATAATGACTTGCTGTGCGTGATGATTTTTTTCACTGATCTGCCTGGAAAAAACCTTGTGAGTGATGGATCCTTCAAAAATAACCATTGAAAGACCGGCAAAAATACTCGAAACGAAAAACATGACCGGGATAAATTCCGAATACCACAGTGGGTGGATTTTATCTTTGGCCATCAGGTAAAGTGCACCCAACCCTGACTGATGCAGAGTTGAAAGGGTAATCCCGAAAATTACCGCGGCAATGGTCATGCCTGAAAGAATTTTATGTGCCTTCCGGGCTCCGAGCCATTCGGCAACGGCCGGTGAAAATTCAATCAGTTCTGCTATCATGTACAACAGAAAATGCCATGCTACTAAAAAGAGGACAGAACTGGTGCCGAATCCATTCCCGATTATCGGATTGATCACATGCCATGGTCTTCCCAGGTCGAGAAGCAGTGCACCTGCATAAAAAACATATGCGAGGAATCCGTTTAGCACAGTTACCCTGACAATGGAATGGTATTTTCGCATATTCAGGATATAAACCATAAATGTAAGCACATAGGCACCTCCAGCAAATGCGACACCGGTAACCACATCAAACCCTATCCACAATCCCCATGGAATTTCCTGGGAAAGGTTTGTTATTGAGCCGATTCCTTTCCAAAAACGGATTATGATCAAAACCAATCCGAGAACCATGACAGGAATGGAAATTATGTTAAACGGGGTGAGGATTTTTCCTTTGGGTTTCAATTCGCTAACCAGGAACTTCCATATCGAATTGCCATCGTGATCCAATGCAGTTGGATAGCTATTATTCATCTTCGTCCTCCTCATAAGGGTGAGTGCTTTTCAGGGCCTGAAAAATTCCCGTCAGAAATGCAGGTAACAGCACGAAGATAGTCGGGACACTGTAGAGAAATCCTTTGGTCAAGGCAGGATAAGATGATTGCTGCAGTGTCGTATTCAGTCCCAGTTCTTCAATAGGTACTGGAGACAAATAGAGCCAACCAGTGCCTCCTGCATCATGTTCGCCATAAATCTGATCTACATACAATTCCGGCTTTTCATAAATTCTCCTGTGTGCTTCCCTGATCAGGTTTTTTCGTTTTCCATATAGCAATGCTTCATAAGGGCAGTTGAACGCACATGCAGGACTTTCGCCGGTTTTTAACCGTTCAAAGCACATGTCGCATTTTTGAATTTTAGGGTTTGCACTGTGAAATTCAAACTTTGGGATGTCAAACGGACAGGATACCATGCAATATCTGCACCCCATGCATTTATCCCCGTCCCAGGTCACAGGCCCCATTGTTGTCTTGTGCATGGCCTGGGTCAGGCAGGCTGCGACACAGGCAGGTTCATTGCAATGCATGCACTGCCGCTTGACATGAACATCACCTTTCGAAGTTTTACAGGTATTCACAACAGTGTTGCAGGTCTCATCTGTTGTGCGGATCGATTTGATATTTTTCGTGGGCAATGGTTCCTTTAAGCCATGTGCTTCCGCACAATCGAATTCGCACCCCCGGCAACCCTTGCATCGTGCAGCATCATACAGAACCCCATAAAATTCCACACCACGTTTACTCCCGGATGAGGCAATCGTCTCTTTTCCTATTGCTAGTGTCATTCCGGTAATGCCCAGCAGCTTAAAAAAGCCTCTTCGATTTAATCCCATAACCACGTTTTTGGTATGATGAAAAAATGTGCATGATTTACTTCATTCCCATGACCCTTTTCGCCCCAGTAAGAGAAGGAATAAAATTCTTACTGTTTGGGTCGAAATTCCAGGTTGGTTTACCTGGAGGTATCAATAAATTGTATTTGAAAATCTTCCCATATTTCCGGTCCGAGATCGGCCAGGATATTATCACGAAGCGATCCGCCATCCTGGATCGCAACATATGCAAATCCCGGTGTGCTTGCATTAATTGAAGCTACAATGAAATCCTTGAGCCTTGAAAATTCATCTTTCAGCCAGATTTTGTATTTTTCTGCCATAAATAAAAATTGGATTTCCAGCAACCAGTTTGTAGGTTCTATCATATAAATCCATCCCTCGTCACAGGAAGCAGTATTGAGAATAGACGAATTGGTGATCAGTGTTTTATTTTGAGCAGTAATGGTTCCGGAAATGGGGGAATAGATGTTCAACTGCTTTCCTTTCCGGATGATGGTAAACAAGCGGTCGCCCTTTTTTATTTTTTCACCGGTATTTTTCATTTCAATACGGGTGAGTGGACCAGTTATATGTTGCAGAAAATCATCAATCCCGATTTTTACAGAACCATTTTTTTCCATGAAAGCCCATGTATGAGTTTTGTCAAAATATAGTCCTTTGGGAATACTCACCGAATTCTCATCAAAAACCGGGGAAAAAGAATCTGCGCCATTTACAATTGTCGCTTTTCTGTTTCTGATACGCCGGACAAAAATATCAACAAATACACCTGCCACTATTAAAATGAATAACACCAGAAGCAGAATTTTTACGATGGCAAGATTGTCTTTTTCAGGAGCAACCAGGTATATCGCGCCGTTCAGCTTATCCAACTGGGTTTGTCTCTCACCGTTTACCAGGTCGCTGAACCCATTTGTATTCAAAAACACCTGCCCGTCAGTGAGTACCCATTTCAGGAATGCCATTTCTGTTTCGTCTGTCGGTTTAACAGATGCAATTGCATAAATGTTCCCGGATAGTGCTTTTGGATACTTGCCAATCCAAACCCCTCGTGTAAATGTTTGAAGGTCAGTATAAATATTTTCCATGAAATCAATCTTTCCATTCCCGTTTTTATCGAGTGGCACAATTTTAATATTTGCAGCAATACCATGACTCTTATCATTGATGATGTCAATCAGTTTGCAAAACCCCAGTGCATCCGGGTCTTGTTGAATGGCTGAGATCATTTCAATCCCGCTTGTCAGCCTGGTTCCAATAAAATCTACCTGGCTGTTGTTCAGGAATTTCCCCATACCCGATTTAACAATGGGATCCGCCGTCATGTAAAAATGAATAGGAGTATTTTGCCCATTTCCAAGCAGAGTTCCCCAATTTTGCCTTTCAGAGCTTGAAAACAGTCGATTCAACTCTTCTGATGTAATTCCTTTCCGTGAAATTTCTTCCAGAAATGGATTTTTCAGATTCATGACCGGAACGATCACATCTCGGCCAACTACCATGTCCCATGCGGATTGTTTGCTGATGGTTGCATATGAATCACCAGCCATAAAACAAATCCCTTCGCTTTTCCCAATCGTGCTTTTAAGTGAGTTATCCGTCGATCTGACAACATTGATTGTCAACTTTGGATTCAACTTATTGTATTCACCTGCCCATTTCGAGGTGAGATTATATAAATCGGGAGAGGCGAACACCCTGATTGTACCCGCAAGGGTATTGCCGGTTCCGGTCGATCCTTGATTACTACTTGCAATACTGCAACTTAGCAGCAATAATCCAATAAATAAAATAGTCCTGGTTTTCATGGTTGTTTCTGTGTTTTTAATGACACTTTAGGTATTCAATTATAGTGCCAAAGAATTTGTGTTGTGTCAAACGACAGTAAATCAATATGATGAGATGTATATGTTTAGAAAATGCACACAAGAAAGTGTTGATTTATTCAACACTTTCTTGTGTTTGAGAACGTAAATATTAGATTATTAGATACTTAGTGTCTGTGTGTATTTATTGTACATGTGTTGAAAAAATAAACAATATGCTGATTCACCAACAAATTTGCCTTGATAACTTGTTATTCCCATTTCTCACGACTGGGCATGGGAGTATATAAGAAAATGTGCTTCACGAGGAATGGACTCAGGAGGAATGATGAAAAAACGGAAAGGAAAGAATTATTTGCCGGACGCTATTGAACAATCAGTTTAATACAATCCGAAAGCTTTTCGCTGCGGATTCGTAAAAAGTAGATTCCCGGAGGGAGAGTCGAAATATCTACTTCATGTTCGATCAAAGAACCATGGGGCTTGTGGAAGCATACGCTCAGAAATTTGGTTCCTATCATATTCATGAGGTCCATGTTGATATCAGCTTCTGTATTCACGACGAGTATATGGAAAGTACCATGTGCAGGGTTGGGATATACCGAAAATTCCAGTTTCCTGGAATGATCCTCAACACCGACGCAATTATCAAAAGAAAAAGTCAGGTTGATGGTTGCCGTATTGCTGCATCCATTTTGGTTGGTCACGACGACGGAATAAGTTTGGACATCAAATCCAATCCCGGTGGTTGAAGTGGTCAGGTACCGGTTTGTGGAACCTGTTGACCACCGGTATGTAGCGCCCTGATTCCCGGCATCGAGCCTCACGGTATCATAAATGCAAACAGTTGAGTCGGATGGTCCCAACCGGATGACCGGCAAGGGGTATACAGTCACACTTGTACTGCCCGACAACTGGTTAAAACCATCACTGACCAGGAGATTGTAAGTTGTTGTTTCAGAGGGAGTGACGTAAGGATTGGCTGCGGCAGAAGAGAACCCGCCCGGAGTTGCGCTCCACTGATAGGTGTAAATGCCTGAACCACCGCCCGACAAAGCAAACAGTTGTGAGGTATCACCGAGGCACACTGCAGTTGGTTCTGAAACGGGGTTGACTGAAAGCGGACCTCCTTCTACAGATACAATCACCTGGGATGGCTGACTTTGGCAACCACTGGCAAGGTCGGTCACCTGAAGAATGTAAATAATGGTATGGGTCATGTTGCCTGTGGAGGGCTCAGGCAGGGTCGAAGTGAATCCGGGAGGGTTTGAAGTCCAGGAATATGCATAACTTCCGTATCCGCCGCTGCCAATTCCATGCAGTGTTGTGCTTGTGCCATTGGCGATGGTTACATTGGGACCCGCGTAGGCCAAAGGTATAGGGTGCACCAGTATCTTTGACGTATCAGAAACCGAACGGCTACACACATCAGTGACTTTCACCGTGTAGATATTGTTGCCAACAGGAGGAGTGACGATCACAGTGCTGTCATTACCGGCAATATTCCAGTGGTATGTGAGGGGCATGATACCGCCGGTCGTATTGGCCTTAAGTTCAATACTTCCTCCGAAACACAGGGCAGTATCCGGATTCGGAACGATGACCATCGGAACATAATCGTCAATATAAACAGTATCACGCTTGATCGTACCGTCACAAGAAATCTGGTTCAGGGTAAGGATCACGGTTTTTTCACCTTCAGAAATGTTATCCGGGATAGGATGTATGATCACATTGATGCTGTCTTCACCGGGAGGAAAAATTACATAGTCGCCGATGTGATCGTAGTCAACACCATTCACAGCCGTTCCGCCAATGGTGTAAGGAACTTTATATGGGTAGTCGAGAGTGCTCAACAACCTGAAATTAATGGCTACATCATTGCACCCTTCAACAGCTTTATTTCCAAGTTGGGGAATAGTGCTGTTGTTAACCAGGTTCACCCCTGAACTGCTGAAACTATTCTGCTCAAGAAACACACCCGAATCATATGCCTTATCGACCGCATCTCCGATCGCCAGCTTGATGTGATAGGATGCACAGGGTTGTACCACATACCATGCGGTATAAACATAAGTAAGGCCGTCGTATTGGTAGTAAAGCCCTCCTGAGGGATTTGACCATCTGGAAAGGGTGTTTGCACATATGTTGTTGATGGTGACGTAGCTGCTTAATGAGCCGGGCATCCGGGCAATATTTACGCTGTTGTTCGAAAAAGTACCAGTGATTCCGGGCCCGCTGAGGAAGAACCCAAATGCATCATTGTAGGAGTTGCAAAATTCAAAGAATTCCTCGGAACCGAAGACGTACCGAAAGCGAACAGTGTCTGATTGTGGTATGAAGTCAAATTCAATCACAGCTTTATCAAATGTAGTGGATCCTGATAGTGTATTGAGATCCGGATCACCCGGCCCGCCAATCTGTGCCCCGGCTCCGGCTAACGTATTTGGCCCAATTGCCAGGCTGGCCTTCCCGGAAGTCATAAGGATGCCACCGCTAAGCCCCAGCTGGTTAGTGGCAGCTCCGGCTGTTGCAAATGTGCCAACCTGGTTGGAGGTTATGCTGGTAGAAGAGCCGTTGAAGGTTACATTGCTCACTGTTATCCCCGAACCAACCAGGTAATTTTGCACCAGTTGCTGGGGAGTCATGTTCATAGAACCACCCTGGATAACAGTAAGCTGCGCTTTAGTATCCGGTGAAATAAACAGCCAGCATAGAGATAACAGGCTGAAAAGGATCCGTGTTGCAATGACTGATCTCATGATCGTGGTGCAAGTTTAATCATGGACAAAGATACGCAATGAATCATCCACAACGAAATGACAGTTTTTCTATTATTTATTGAGTGCATCATAAAGCACTTCAATAGGGTGCAATGCTCTCCTTCCAGTACCATCCATGATCTGATGACGGCAGGAGGTTCCCGGAGCAGCGATGATCATTTCTGGCAATGCCTTACGGACTTCGGGGAACAATACGAGTTCGCCCACTTTCATCGAAACATCATAATGCTCTTTTTCGTAACCGAATGAGCCTGCCATTCCACAGCAACCCGACCTGATCTCCTCCACGCTGAAATTGACCGGAATTGACAACATCCTTTTAGTTGGTTCGACAGAAGCCAGTGCTTTCTGATGGCAATGTCCATGGAGTTTGATAACCCTGACACTATTGGTAAAAAGTCCGGCATAGGTAAGAATGTTTTCCCTCCTTCCGACAAACTCATCAAACATCATCACATTTTTGGCCAAATTACTTGCAGCTTCCTTCAGGGATTCATCTACCAATTCAGGATACTCATCCCGAAAAGAGAGTATCGCTGAGGGTTCGATGCCGATTAACGGGGTTTCATCCGTGATCAGGTCCTTTAACTTTTGCACATTAGAATTGGCCAGTTTTTTTGCCTCCCTGATCAACCCTTTCGACAAATAGGTTCGCCCGCTTTCGACATGATCGGGGATGATGACCCTGTAGCCGAATGAATTCAGAAGTTTGATGGCTTTAATTCCAATTTCCACATCGTTGAAGTCAGAGAATTCGTCGGCAAACAGATATACTCTCCGCACTTGTGTTCCTTTTTCCAGTGGGGTATGTTCAGACATGCCATTATTCAGGTTCTTGCTTGCCCATGTCCGCAATGTTGTTGAAAAGAGTAACGGGATGTTGCGCTCCGGTGCAAAACCAAGCATCGCTTTCGTAATTCCTGAAACAAATTTATTTGTCAGAAAAAAATTGAAGAGGGTGGGAGCGAAGCTCCCGATCTTGTTGATCCAGGTAATATTGGCAATTAGTCGCGACCGAAGAGGGATTCCGTTGGAATCATGCCAGTGCTGCAGGAATTCGGCTTTCAGTTTGGCGATATCGACATTCGACGGGCATTCCGATTTGCATGCCTTGCATGAGAGGCAAAGGTCCATCACCTCGTAAATCTCTTTGTGATCAAAAGGATTCGATTTGGGAGAGTTGGTCAGGAACTCCCTGAGTATGTTGGCCCTGGCACGGGTGGTGGTATTTTCATCCTTGACCGCCATATACGACGGGCACATATACCTGCCAGTGATCACTGTGTTTCGGCAGTCACCTGAACCATTGCATTGTTCCGCGGCCCGAAGGATTCCGTGGCTGCCAGAAAAATCAAATACAGTCGGGATGTCGCGTACTTGTTTCCCCGGTTCAAACCGCAGACTGGTGTTCATTACCGGTGTATCAACGATTTTATTGGGATTGAAAATGTGGTTTGGATCCCAAAGTTTTTTAATATCTTTAAGCAACCTGTAATTCTGCTCTCCCAGCATCAGCGGGATGAATTCACCTCTCAGCCGGCCATCTCCGTGTTCGCCGGACAGCGATCCGTTGAATTTCTTGACCAGTTTCGCGGTTTCCAGGGCAACCGTGTGAAAAAGTTCCACATCAGCAGGGTCTTTGAGGTTCAGCACCGGCCTGAGATGTAATTCACCTGAACCGACATGTGCGTAATAGACACAGTCAAGACCCAACCGCGCAAGCAACTGATCGAATTCCTTAATATATTCCGGAAGCACAGCAGGGGTAATAGCAGTGTCTTCGGTTACAGGAACAGGTTTCCGATCGCCAGGATAGTTGGATAGTACTCCAAGTCCGGCTTTACGCAGATCCCATACCTTTTTTACATCTGGTGGAAATATAATCGGAAAATGATATCCCAGCCCGGATGACCTCATTTCTGTTTCAAGCGCGCTGTAAATGTCCATAATCTCCTCCCGTGTATCACGGGCGAACTCAATGATCAGGATTGCTCCCGGGTCGCCTTCTATAAAAAAACGGTTCTGCCGCTGGGTTATGTTGTCTCGGGTGCAATCCATAATCGCTTTGTCCATCAGTTCAACTGACCCGGGTTCGTATTTCAGGGCGATAAGGTTAGCTATTAATGATTCTGCAACGGAATGGCAATGCACACAAATCAAGGCTTTCTCTTTCGGCGGCAACGGAACCAGGTTCAGGGTGATTTCAGTCATGAAGATCAGTGTACCCTCTGAGCCGGCAACCAGCTTGCTGAAATTAAAT
>CAIKNA010000006.1 GCA_903828645.1 uncultured Bacteroidales bacterium | reverse complement strand
CTCCCCTTGAAGGGGAGGGTCAGGGGAGAGGTCCTTCTTTTTGTGGAAATAAAAGAAAAATGAAAGTGAATAATCGAACATTCGATCAATGAAAAATAAAGTTTGAAGTTTTGTCTGCAGTAATGAGCAACAGGCAATAGGCAATAGACCATAGGCAATAAAAAAAGGGAGCCGGCCGACTCCCTTTCATAAAGTAATTTTAATTTTTAATTTTTCACAATGATCCTTTTTACAACCTTGTTTTCGCTGTTCATAAACACCACGAAATAGATCCCGTCGGAGATCGGGCGGAGGTCGACCCGGGTATCCAGCTTCCCTCCGGTTGTTTTCAGATCGCGCATTGCAAGGAAAGTTGCCCCGAGCTGATCGTAGACCAGGATGGTAAAGGTGGCGTCAACCGGCAGTCTTACGGAAATGCTGAACAGACCATTGTTGGGTACCGGGTATATGTTGAAGGATGCAACACCGGGAAGATCCTGCAATCCGGTTACCGTAACCCATACCCTGTTCGAAATTTCGGAATAACAACCGTTCAACGTTACCTGGCACCAGTAATAGCCGGTATTGTTCGTTGTAACATAGGATTGCTGCGTCGCACCCGGAATGGCGGTACCTTCATAATACCACTGGTTTCCTGCAGCGGAGCTGCTCGAAAGAACGGCACCCGTCATGGTAACTATCGGCGTGGGTGGCATTGCATTTACCGTTACGATGAAATCCTGCGATACCGGACCGTTTCCGCAGCCATTAACGCCATTTACAGAGATCGTGCCGGTGCCGGTAACAGAACCAAAAGCAACTGTGACCTGGTTTGTATTGGATCCATAGGTAATGGAGGCTCCTGCCGGTAAGGTCCAGGTATAACTGATGGCCCCGGCAATGGCCGGAATTCCATAGTTGACACCGGTTGAACCTGCGCATACCGAACCGGGTCCGGTGATCAGTCCGGCCGATGCAGGCAATGAATTCACCGCAACCGGGAAGAGAGAGGAAATCCCGTTTCCGCAACTGCTGGCACCTGCTACCGTGATGTTGCCCGACTGCGAACCGGGGCCGTAATTAACCGTGATGGAGGTTGTTCCGTTCCCTGCTGCAATGGTGGCTCCCACGGGTAACGCCCATACATAGGAGGTTGCATTTGAAACGGGAACGGTGGAATAGGTAACTCCGGTGGTTCCCGCACATACGATTGCTGTCCCAGTAATTGCGCCTGCCGCACCTGCACCCGGATTAACAAAAAGATTGTAAACCGACGGCGCAGCTGCCTGGCATCCCGACAGGTTCATGTAGTTCACCTCGACTGTCTGGGGTCCTGTAGCCGTCCAGGTTACGTTGAGGGTGCTGGTTCCCTGGCCGCTTACAATAGAGCCTGATGAAACCGTCCACTGGTAGCCTGACTGTCCGCTTTCGGTGTAATAGATGTTGCCGGTTGACCCGGTGCACGGGTTATTCGTGCTGCCGATGGTGGGCAGGGGCGCCGGGGTGACTGCGAGTGCTGCATCCGATGAGGTGATGCCGGGCGAAAAGGTTCCTGAAACAACCACGTTATAGTTTGTGGCGGCATCCGTGACCATGACGGGATTGATGACAAGCATGGCGCTGGTTGCACCGGAGATGTTTCCTGCATTCAAAAGGTTGACGGTTCCCCTTCTCCATTGATAGGTGAGTGCCGTGCCGGTTGCCACTACCGAAAAAGTGACAGGGATCCCGGCACAGACAGCCTGGCTGGCTGGTTGCGTGGTGACGGCCGGGGACGTACTGCCGCCGCAGCCCGGGGGCATCAGGGCCGTGATGGCCGTGGTACCGAGTGCACCGGTGGTGGTGAGCGCCCTGCCTTCCATTGAGACACCGGTGGTGAGCAGCATGGCGCCGTTGTTACAAACGATTGTTCCCTTGAATATGGAATAGTTGCTGATGGTAACGGCCCCGTCAATTTTCCAGAACACATTTTTTGCAAGGGTCCCATTGATCAGCATGACTTTTGAATATACAGAGGTTGAAAATGCCCCGTTGATCTTGATGACAAACACCGCATTGGCATTCCCCTGTGCATTGAGGAAAACTGTATCCGTGAAAGTTGTTGCCGCATTCATGAGGTATGTATGCGGGGTAAGGACCAGGTTATGGCCGAACTGCGCGGGATAGAGCAGTTCGATATCCGCCGGCAAGGTATTTAGGTAAGTATAGATGATGCCGAGGTCGGCGGCAGCCTGTGCCGTGGAACCGTCAGGAATCGGATGAACAGTCCCGGTGACAAATAAGGGGTTGAAACCTGTGGTTAGACCGACATTCGTACCAACATCGCCCGTGACATAGGTGACACCTGCGTTGGTAACCGGACCGCTGGATGAGAAAAGGGTATAACACCCCACGGTAGCCATGCCGGGGGCTGCCGGTCCTGAAAGTATGGCACTTCCGCAACCGGTGGGCGTATATGCCAGTACCCCGAGTGCATTCACCGCACCCGTTGTTGACAGCGCCCTGCCTTCAAGGGTGTCGCCGGTACCCATGTTGATGGCCGCATTGTTTGCGATGACCGTTCCGCGCATGGTGGTCCCGGCAGCCATGCTGACGAGGCCTTCCACTTTCCAGAATACATTACAGGCAAGTGCCCCGTTGACCAGTTTTACTTTTGCATTGGCCCCGGTTGAAAAGGGTCCCTGTATTTTAAAGATAAATACCGCAGCAGCGTTACCCTGTGCGTTCAGGGTCAGATCGAGGTTCAGGGTTGCGGCTCCTGAAATGGAGTAGACACCCGCAGTAAGTACCTGCCCGTTCCCAAGCAGTGGGGCCGGGAAATATGCCGGAACGGCGCTGTTCAGAAGGTTGTAGGCGATTAAAAGGTCGGCCGCGCACTGAGCGCTGGCCCCGTCGCCGGTGTGCATGACACCATTGACATTCCCGAAGCCGGTAATGGCCCCGTTGTTGGTTCCCACATTCCCGGTTACCTGGGAGGTGCCGGTATTTCCAACCGCGCCTACGGTTGAAAAAAGTACAAACCCTGCGGCAGCTCCCAAGGGAGGCGCCTGGGCAAAATTCATCGTGGTAATCAGTAGAAGGAAAACTGCTGTGAAGGCCTTAAATAGTGCTGTTTTCATGACGTATCGTTCTAAATTGCGAAGGAATTTTCACAACACGACAAAGGTCGGGACAGCCATAACGATATGTGTTACACAATAAGAGGTATGAGTTACATCATTCACACGTTTACCCCGCCATTGCCACGGTAAACGCCGGAAACGGGTGAACCGCCGAAGCAGAACACCCGTATCCTGTCAAGTTAGAATAGTCGTTATTCGTCTTTGGTAGTGCGGATCAACCCGATCCCTGCAACGAAAAAAACAATACCGAGGATGGCGAAAATGAGGAGGGTCCTGATGTCACGACCTCCGCCGGAAACAT
>CAIKNA010000005.1 GCA_903828645.1 uncultured Bacteroidales bacterium | reverse complement strand
GTGTCGGCAAAACTTTTAATGTGTGCGAGTTCGGCACTGCTGTAAGGCCCGATGATCAGCCGGGTGCCTTTTTCATAAAATGATTTCATCTGCCTGAGGGCTTCAGCCGTATCAGTCCTGGTATCCACGATGTCGAGGGCCAGCTTTTCTTTAAAACCTGCAGATGCCAGGTACCCTGAGATGTCAGTCCGTGCCAGTTCAAGTGATGCCTGCATGGACTGCCCTGAAGAAAATCCTGTTCCGGTAAGCGGCAGAAGGGCGCCTACCCTGATCAACCTTTCGCCGGATGGAACATAGTTTGCCTCTTTCTGTTTGTTGCATGCGACATTTGCAACCAGGAAAAGGCAGAGCAGAATTGAGTGTTGCAATTTTTTCATATCAGCATGTTTTAGACCCTTCCATTAAATAATATTGAAAGCACGGTAATATCGTCAGACTGGGGGATACCCGTTGAATGGTCGCTGACCTCCTTCAGAACACCCTTTACCAGTGCTTCGATGGAATTTCCCGGGACTTGTTGCAAAAAGAACTTCAGCCGCTCATCTCCGTAAACCTCCTCCTGCTTGTTGAAAGCTTCCGTTACCCCGTCGGTATAGAGGAAAAGCCGGTCGCCCGGTTCCAGCTTGATCATGCCGGAACTGTATTGAAAGTCTTCCAGATAACCCAGGATAATGCCACCGGTCATTTCGACCTTTTTCAAACCTTCCCGGGTAATGAGATAAGGAGGGTTGTGCCCTGCATTCACATACTCAAGCTCCCCTGTGAGAGTATTCAGGATTCCGTAAAAAACCGTCACAAACATACAGGAAACACTTTCGTTGCAAAGCAGTTTGTTTACATAATTCATGCACTCCGCTGCCGGGATGTCCTTGAGGCCGGTTGCCCGGATCAGGGTACGGCTTACAGCCATGAAAATAGCTGCAGGAACGCCTTTTCCAGAAACATCACCGATAACGAATCCAAGCCGGTCGTTATCAATCATGAAAAAATCGAAAAAATCACCTCCGACTTCCCGGGCTGCAATCATGGCAGCATAGATGTCGAAATCCGTGCGGGCCGGAAAAGGAGGGAAGACCTTTGGCAGGATCGCCTGCTGGATCCCGCTTGCCGTTTGAAGGTCATGCCTGATGGAGATCAGCTGGTCATGCTCCTCCAGGGAGTGGCGAACCTGCATGATCTCATCCATCGTTTTATTGATTGTCAGTTCAAGATCGTCAAAACTGATCGGTTTGGTCAGGAAATCGAATGCCCCGCGGTTCATGGCAGTCCGGATGTTTTCCATGTCTCCGTAAGCAGAAACAATAACGGTTTTGAGCCCGGGATTCTTCAGCTCCTTCAACTTCATCAGCAATGTCAGACCATCCATTTCGGGCATGTTGATATCGGAAAGGATGATCCCGATCTCGGGGAATTCAATGAGTTTTGTCAGGGCCTCAAGTCCATTGTGTGCAAAAACGAAATCGTAGATGCCTTCGCGGATCTGGCGGCGGAATTTTTGGCAGATCAATGACTCAAGATCGACTTCGTCATCCACCACCATGATTTTCACAGGCTTGTAATCGGGTTCAGTCATTGGAATTATGTTTTCGGGAGTGTTATGATAAATTCCGCATATTCACCTTCCACGCTGTCGACAGCTATCCGGCCATGATGTTGCTGCACAATGATGTCGAAACTGATCGAAAGCCCCAGCCCGGTGCCTGAACCTGCGGGTTTGGTGGTGAAAAAAGGGTTGAAAACCTTTTCGGCGACAGTTTCCGGCATTCCCATGCCGTTGTCGCGTATCCGTATCTCGACGGTATCGGCAAGGTTTTTCGTGCTTATTTTCAGAACCGGGAAATAGGTGTCTGCAAGCATTTTCTTCTTCTGTGCCGTTGAATAGAAAGCATTGTTGATCATGTTCAGGAAAACACGGCTGATATCCTGGGGAACAACGGTCACCATGCCCACACCCGGATCGTAATCACTTTCCAGCTTGATGTTGAAGCTATTGTCTGATGCCCGCATCCCATGATATCCCAGGTTGACATATTCTGAAAGCATCGCGTTGAGATCGGCTGGCTGACGCTCTCCCGATTTGCCCCTTGCGTGCAGCAACATGCCCCGGATGATGCTGTCGGCGCGTTTTCCATGATCATTGATTTTTTTCAAATTGCCTTGCAGATCGGTAATTATCCCCGTAAAATATGCCATGTCTTTCGGTTCAATCCTGCCGGCAAGTTTGCCAAGTTCTTCCAGCATCTCCCCGATGAGTTCAGCCGAAAGTTCCGAGAAGTTGTTCACGAAATTCAACGGGTTTTTGATCTCATGGGCTATCCCTGCGGTAAGCTGGCCAAGGGAGGCCATCTTTTCCGACTGGATCAGCTGGGCTTGTGCGGACTTCAGTTCCCTGAAAGCCGCATCAAGTTCGTTATGCTTCTGCTGCAGTTCGGTGGTTCGCTCATCCACTTTTTGTTCCAGGGTCCGGTTATACTCCTCCAGCTTTTCATTTGAACGCTGCAGTTCTCCAGAGGCAACCCTGAGCTCGAGGATGGTCTTTGCCAGCTGTTTCCGCATAAAAATAAATGAGGAGTTCAAACGGCCGATCTCATCTTTCGACCGGATTGCCGGTAACTCCACCTCGAAATCGCCCTGGGCGAACTTTTCCGAAGCAATCGTAAGCTGGCGCAAGGGCCTGGTGATGGAACGTGCAATGGCAATGAGCAGGATCAGCAGCGCCAGGAAACCACCTGCGGCCAGCGCCCCGATGACCCGGCTGAGATGGGTTGAATCGGCCATGAATTCATCAACGGGGAATACAACACCTACTGACCATCCGTTAAGCGTAACGGGGGCAAACGCGAGCCAGCTTGGCTTGCCGTTTCGGGCATTTTTATATGCAATTTCACCAAAGCCGGATTCGCCATGGACCATCTTCCTGCCTATTCGCCGCAGGTCAGGCGAATCACGCTCATCCGCAATGCTGAATATGGTTTCATTCATGATGAAATCCTTAATAGGATGGCTCACGATCACGCCGTTCCTGGATATCAGGAACCCGAATCCCGTTTCATATACTTTTATCCCGCTGATATTTTTCTGAAACCAGTCGAGTGAGAGGTCGATGGTAAGGATCCCGATAAACTTTTTCTGCCCGTTGCTCCGGTCAAACAAAGGAACCGAGTAGGTTGAAACCAGCTGGTTCACACCCCCGTCGTCAAAATAGGGCTCGCTCCACACGGGCTTACCTAAAAGTTTCGGAATCTCATACCAATCGAGGGTGAAATAATTATACTGGTCATTACCAAGTTTTTTGAAGAGAAGAGAGTCGTTTTGCCGGTAATAGTAATATGAAAAGTACTTTTCTGCAGGATTCCGGGAGTAGGGTTCAAAAGCAAGACAGGCGCCAAGAATCTCCCTGTTGCTGGCAACCATCAGCGCTACGAGCTCTTTCATCTCCTGATCCGAATCGAGATGGCGTTCAAAAATGGGGGCGTAATTATCGGGTATCTTCTGAATGCTGCTCAGGATTTTGTCTATCCGAGCTACCGTTGCCCCGGTTAAATTCTGGGCGTTTGTTTCAAGGTTTTTGACGATGATTTTTCTTGTAATCCTGAGATTGAATGAAAAGATCAGGATGAAAATAACCCCGAGGATGATCATGATCGAGATGATCAGTTTGGCAGCAAGCCCACGGTTCCGGTAGATGTTCTTTGTTGTCATTTGCCGGAACTTTTTGTCATTGGCAGTTCAGAATGTTTCATTGACCCGAACGGCATGTAAAAACTGTCATAGGGAATGATCCGGTGAATCAGTTTGCTGGTTAAGATGATCCCGCTTACGTTGTCATAATCTTTTTTCAGCAGCAAAGTGTTGATCTCCGTTTGACCTTTTGGAATATAGAGTTCCCGGTAGTGGCTGAGCATCCAATGCTGGTGCGACCGGTTTACCGGGTGGTTCTCTTTTCTTGCGGTACGGATAACGATGTCGAGCGCCTCATCCGGGTGATCGAATGCATACCTCCAGCTTTCCAGCGCGGCCTGCACGAAATCGTGGCACAACCCTGGATCAGACCTGGTTTTCTCCGACAGGCAATAGATTCCGTCTTCCGGGAAATTCAACCCGTAGTCGGCAAAAAAGAAGGGAACCAGTTCATTTGCATCATACCCGCTGTTAAGAATGGCATGGTATTCATCGAACCAGTTGGCATTGATCAGATCGGCCCCGTCGAGAAGGAAAAGCGTATTGGTGCTGCCGATGGTGATGGTTGTCACATCCAGGTTGTATTTTGAGAAGAGGGCCCGCGACTGCAATTCAAACCCTGACCAGATGGCGACCTTTTTCCCGTTCAGGTCGCTGATTTTCCTTATTCCGCTGCTTTTTTTTGCCAGCAGCATCAGCGATGACCTGGCGGAAAACTGTGCTATGTTAACGATATCTATACCCATCGACCTGAGCTGGATGGCATTGACCAGCCACAACAACGCAAAATCGGCATGGCCATTCGCGATTTCATTTGTTGTCGACCTGAAAGGATCGAACGGAAGTACCTCCAGGTCAATCCCGTGTTTTCGGAAAATTCCCTTTTCAATACCGACATAATATCCCGAAAATTGTGACGATGTTACCCAGTAGGGCATGAGCCTTACCTTTCGCAAACCAGCGCCCCGTGAGGTGGGTGGACTGCCGGCCCCGGAATCCGGGAGATCCTTCCGGTCATGATCTTTGCAGGCACAGGAAGCGAAAAGCATTGCGATCAGGCAGGTCGGTATGAGCAGAAGCCGGAAACGGCAGGTAGCTAAGGAGAGGATTTTGCAGGTCATACCTTGAGCGGAGATGGGTTTCAGAGAAATTATGGGTAAAGTTAGTCGAATTTTATAATTTTGAATGAATTTTATCCCCCCCGATGACCATTTCTTTGAAGGCTCCTTTTCTTTAATGAAGGGTTCTGCAAAGGATCCGGGAACTTCGCAGATTTATTTAAAAAAAAACGGGCTGATTGAAAAAAATCCATTAATTTCGCATAGATCAATATCAATAGTACGGACAAATTTTCAAACGACTTTATGAAAGCAATTTCCAAAATCCAGTCAGGCGTTGCACTGGTTGCCCTATTCCTGCTCATCGCCACCTCAGGTTGCAACAATGCCCCGAAGAATGATAAAAATGCCAATGCCGCAGCAGCCGACACCATCAAAAAGGAGGTGACCCTCAGTCCCGAATCACAAAAGCTCCTTACTTCCTTTCCAACTCCATTCGAGCTGACCACATTGCTTGAAAAAGCCAAAGCCGGTTTTATCTTCGACATCACCAATCCTCCGGCGAATGTCGGGAAATATACCACGGAGATGAGCAAATCGCTCAACCTGGGTGTTTACAGTGCAGATCTTTGTTATTCTGCAACCTATAACCGTACCGATGAAACCAATAAATTCCTGGCATGCACCAACAAACTTGCCGATGAATTGGGCATCGCCGGAGTTTATGACCAGTCGCTGCTTGATAAAGTGAAAAAGTTCAACAACAATAAGGATTCCCTGATTGGCCTGATCAACAAAATATTCAGCCAGACGAACAATTTCCTCTCTTCCAACAACCGCACAAGGGTTGCGCTGCTTATAGCTGCCGGCGGATTTGCCGAAGGACTATACCTGGCCGCCTCTCTCGGAGAAGTTGCCAAAGACAACACCAAAATCATGGCAGTCATTGCCGGGCAGGTAAACAACCATATGAAACTGCTCACCATCCTGCAGGCCTACCAGTCTGACGAAAAAATGAAACCTGTTGTTGATGAGATCGCAAAATTGAAACCCATCTGGGGAATCTACAACATTGAATCGGGGAAAAAGATCCCACAGGATAAAGCCGCAGAGATCAGCGACCTCGCAGAGAGTGTACGCCTGACCTTCGTGAAATAATTCACCGGATACCATTGAACCCTGCAGGATCAACAATCCTGCAGGGATACTGAAACCGCCTTTGTTTAAAGTGCGGTTTTTTTAATTTTGCTAATTCGTACTTTTGAAATGGTTTAACTTTCTTGCCCATGTCTGAACCTATCCTGATGGCGCTTGTACAGCTTTTCGCCATCGTTGCTGCTTCGGTGAAACAACAGGTTTCCGATGACACCCGGAATATCCTGGAATCCTATTTGCGTCAGCACCTCAATAACCAGGAACTCGATGAATACCTCAAGCTGTTTGACGAACTCACCTTCTTCCACCAATCCGGAGAGGATGATGTGATCGCTGCGGATGTCAATGAAAAAATTGCCGGCATTTGCGTAAAGGTGAATAAGGGACTTCATCAAAGGGATAAGATACTTGTTTTCATCAAGTTTGTTGAGTTTCTTGATGAAGGTTTCAAACCCCGTTTTGCAGATCATCCCGAAGTGGAGGAATTATCTGACAATTATATCCGGACAATAGGGAAATCATTTAACCTGAGCGAGTCGGAATTCACAGAGACGCTTAGTTTTGTCACTAATCCTGACGACCCCACCCTGTATGCCGGGAATCTCCTGGTCATCGCACCTGAAGATCAGAATCCCGGACCCTCCTGCAAGTTTCTTCCAAGGGAGCGCCTCAATGGCCGGATCATGATCCTGCATGTACCGTCGATAAACACTTTTCTCTGCCGGTACCTGGGTTCCGATGAACTTTTTCTGAACGGGCACGCAGTTTTACCCTACAGGTCATTTATTTTCGACAAGGGCTACATCCTTAAAAGCACGAAAATAAACCCGGTATATTATTCAGATATGATTTCCCGGTTCCTTTTCACCCGGGAAAAAGTACACATCGTATATTCTGCCCGGGAAATTGAATTCCATTTCAGGAACAGCCCGAACGGTATCCAGCCGTTCAGTTTCCAGGCCGTATCGGGCGAACTGATCGGGGTGATGGGAGGAAGCGGCGTTGGCAAATCAACCCTTCTGAACGTGCTGAATGGCAACATTGAACCAGGTAAAGGCGAAATTCTTATCAATGGTCTCGATATCCGGAAAGATGCGGAAAAACTAAGAGGAAGCATTGGGTTTGTTCCCCAGGATGATCTGCTGATTGAAGAGCTTACCGTGTTCCAGAATCTTTACTACAACGCCAGGCTCTGTTTTGACGGGTTAAATGATGAGCAAATCAGGAATGCTGTTTCCAAAACACTGGCCGACATCGATCTCCAGGGCAGTAAAGCGCTCAAGGTGGGCGACCCGCTTAACAAGTTCATCAGCGGGGGGCAACGGAAACGACTGAACATCGCACTGGAACTGATCCGCGAACCGTCGATCCTTTTTGCGGATGAACCTACTTCCGGCCTCTCCTCCATGGATTCAGAGATGGTCATGCTGCTGCTGAAGGAACAAACCCTGAAGGGAAAGCTGGTGATCGTCAATATTCACCAGCCATCTACGGAAATATTCAAACTTTTCGACAAGCTGCTGATCATGGATAAGGGAGGATTCCCGATCTATTATGGAAATCCGATCGATGCCCTGACCTATTTCAAGACCATCAGCAACTTCGTAAACCCTGAGCAGAGCGAGTGCCTCAGTTGCGGGTATGTGAACCCCGAACAGATATTGCAGATCACGGAGGCCAAGACCGTGGATGAATATGGGAAGATGACTGCAAACCGTAAGATTTCACCAGTAGAGTGGTATGCCCATTTCAGGAAAAATATCCAGCCCGGGCTGAAAACGGTGGTTGAAAAACTTGAACTCCCTTCCTGTTTCTTTGAAATCCCTGGCAAGTTCAAGCAATTCAGAATTTTCAGCACCAGGAACCTTCTGGCCAGGATCACAAACCGCCAGTACATGCTGATCAACCTGCTGGAAGCCCCGTTCCTGGCGGCCCTGCTTGCATACCTGACGCGATACAAGTTTGGAGAAACCTATGTTTTCGGCAATAACCTGAACCTGGTTCCATTTTTGTTCATGAGTGTTGTTGTTTCCCTGTTCCTGGGAATGATGGTCAGTGCCGAAGAAATTATCAAAGACCGGCGGATTCTCAAGCGGGAGGCATTCCTCCACCTGAGCAGGTTCAGTTACCTCAATTCAAAGATCATCCTGCTTTTCTCCCTTTCTGCAATTCAATCCTTGTTCTATGTGCTTACAGGGAACCTCATCCTTGGAATCCATGGCATGACGTTAACCTACTGGCTGATCCTGTTTGCCACCTCCTGTTTTGCAAACATTGTCGGATTGAATATTTCATCCGGACTCAACTCTGTGGTAGCCATTTATATCCTGATCCCATTCATCCTGGTGCCGCAGCTTTTACTCAGCGGAACCATCGTGCCCTTCGATTACCTCAATCCCGCCATCGCTTCGCAGGAAAATGTTCCGCTCGTCGGCAACCTGATGACTTCCCGGTGGACCTTTGAAGCCCTCGCCGTGGAGCAGTTCAGCAACAATGAATATGAAAAGGTGTTTTATCCGTTTGACAAGGAAATATCCCGTTATTCCTTTATCACGGCCTATATAATCCCAACCCTCAAATCGGAGCTCGACGAATGTCAGCGGAATGTTTTTAAACACCAGGAGTTTGCAAAGACAGGCAATTATCTTGCGATCCTTAATAGCGAGATTCCCTCCCTGCGGAGAGAAGCAGGGTTAGCTCCCGGTCCGTATCAGGGTGCGTTGACTGAAAAATTATTGAACGATTCTGTCATTCAAATTGAAAAATCGTCGCTCGATGTTTTAAGCAGGGTGTTTTCATCCCGGCTGGGCTCGGTGACTGCCCGGCGGGACGATGCTTACGAAAAGCTCAGGGCCGCGATGGGTGATGACGGGGTGTATCGTTTTAAACAAGCTTGTTACAATGAAAATCTTGCCGACCTGATCCTGAATAAAGGTGCTGAAAATAAAATTATTGCCGGAACGGGGAAATTAATCCAAAAGAAGGATCCCATCTTTATGGAGCCGGTATCGCACGATGGAAGGGCCCATTTTTATGCCCCCGTAAAAATAATCGGTTCATGGAAAATCGACACTTTCTGGTTCAACTTTTTCATCATCTGGCTGATGTCGTTTATACTCTATATAACCCTGCTGCACGATACTTTACGAAAAACGATAGAGTTTTTCGGGGAGTTGAAATTCAGCAAAACAAATTAGAATTCATCAGCGGTCCATCCCGTTTCCACGTATTGTCTCCAATTCTCCAATGGTGAAAACGCCTGCTTTGAAAAGTTTCACGTACTGTTCCGAAACGCCATCGCCAAATACCAGCGCATCATCGGTATTAAGGGTCACCCTGACCCCATGGTCGAACAGGATGCGGATGGGATGGGTTTTATAGGAACCAACCCGTTTCAGTTTAATGTTGCTGGTCGGGCAGATATTCAAAGGGATTTGCCGGTTGGCAAGCCATTTCATCACCTCTGCTGAATCGGCAGCACCGATGCCGTGCTGAACAGCATCCAGTTCCAGGGTCTCCACTGCTTCTCTCACCGAAGCGGCAGAACCAAATTCCCCGGCATGGGCCTTGCATTTCATTCCCAGACTCCTGGCAAAGCGGTACAATTCCCTGAAATTTGCAACAGGTTGGGCAAATTCGTCATCATACAGGTCAATCGACCGGAAATAATTGAAATCAAGAAATGATTCGAACCCGGCAAGCAGCATACGCAATGACTTGTTTCGGGGAAATCCCAGTTCGGGAAGGAAATCGATACCGGGGGCGATGGCCTGGTGATAATGTTTCAATGCCGAAACGATGCGGTCGGCCTTTACATGGAACATGTTTCCAAACAGCACATCAATGCTCATTTCAAGCCTTGTCACCCCGTCAAACCTGGCCTGGATGAATGCAGCCTCCACTGCTTTTTCAAAAGCATCCGGCAAATCAAAGAACGAGCGATATTCATCACCTATCCAACGGTTCAGATCGCCTATGCCGGGTTTTGTTGCCTTGAAGGAGGATAGTTTTCTTCCCAGGTGTTTTTCGATAACCGATCGTTTGCCTCCCAACAGGCAATGGTTGTGCAGATCGCTTTTGGGCAGCGAACGAACCATCCTGATATTTGGCGGCTCTATCCGTTGCACCTGCAGGTCAGCTTGTACTTTTGTGCTACTTTATCGGTTTTTTTCATCACGCGCATGAGATTTCCTCCCCAGATTTTCCGGATCTCATTTTTCGAATAACCCCTTTTTACCAGTTCAAGGGTGATGTTTCCCATTTCACTCACATCAAAGCACCCGTCAACCCCGCCTCCGCCGTCAAAATCGGTTCCGATGCCGACATGATTGATACCTGCCACGCTGACGATATGATCAATATGGTCCACCACATCGGAAACGGTGGCCAGCTTCTGGGGAAATTGATCGTTCATGGCATTCCACTCCTTCCGGGCCGTTTTCATCTCGTCATCGCTTAACCCGTCAAAATCCCGGAATTTTTTCCGTACGGCTGCCCTGGCTGAATCGCGCGCAGGGTTGGGAAGAGGTGTTTTTACATAGTCGCTCAGGATGCACATCTGTATGACTCCGCCATTTTTTGCAATCGCCCGGAGCAGGTCATCCGTCAGGTTCCTGGGATTGTTGCACAACGCTTTTGCGCATGAATGCGAAGCGATGACCGGTGCCTTGGTAAATGCCAGCACATCGGTCAGAGCCTTGTCGGAAATGTGCGAAACATCGACCATCATGCCAACATGGTTCATCTCCTGTACGACTTCATAACCAAACTGGCTGAGTCCGTGATGCTCCGTACTGTCGGTCGACGAGTCGCAGATATCGTTGTTTTTCGTATGGCACAGCGTGATGTATCGTGCACCCCGCAAGTAGAATGTACTGATCAGTGAAAGATCATTGCCAATGGCATACCCGTTTTCAATACCAATAAAAACGGCCCGTTTGCCGATTTTTTTTAACCGGCCGGCATCGCCCGGGGTAACTGCCAGCTCAGCGAGATCGTGGTTTCTGGCAACTGCAGACCCAATGGTGTCGAAGAGCATGAGAGCCCTCAGCCTGATCTTTTCATTGGCTTCCGCATTGCGGGGGCCCTGCGATACAAACACCGCAAAAAATGCCCCGTCAAGTCCGCCTTCCTTCATTCGCGGGAAATCTATTTTCGAATATTCTTTATGCGGATCATGCCTTACCGACATGTCAAACCCCTTTTGGATCATCTGCAAAGGGGTGTCTGTATGTGAATCAATGGCCAGGACAGACCGCTGTATTTCAGCCGCTTTTTTCTGTACACTCCCTGGCTTTTCAGCCGCGAAACCCATGGTGAATGCCAGTAAATTGAATAAAATGATCCCTGTTATCTTCCTCATCCGGTTTTATTTAATGATCATTCCATCCTGTTTCAGCAGCTGGCGCAGATAAAGCTGGATGGTGTTTTCCAATCCAAAACAGAGTGAATCACAGATCAATGCATGGCCAATGGATACTTCAAGCAGCCCCGGAACATGATCAGAAAAATATTTAAGATTGTCAAGGTTCAGATCATGTCCGGCATTGATGCCAAGCCCCGATTCTATTGCTGCATTTGCCGCATCGATAAAAGGGCTGATCGCCTCCGCGCGTCCCGAAGGAAAGAGCCTGGCATAGGATTCTGTGTAAAGCTCAACCCGGTCGGTTCCGGTATTGGGAGCAAGCCTGATCATCGAAGGATCCGGTTCAATAAAGATGGAGGTCCGGATGTGATGATGATGAAATTCGGCAATCACCTCTGCCAGGAACGATGCATGCAGCATGATATCCCAGCCTGCATTTGAAGTCAGCACCCCCGGGGGATCAGGAACCAGGGTGACCTGGGCGGGCAGTGCCTGCAGAACCAGGTCAATAAAACCCCTGGAAGGATAACCCTCGATATTGAACTCGGTGGTGAGCAGGGGTTTAAGGTCCAGAACATCCTTGTAACGGATATGACGTTCATCGGGGCGTGGATGCACCGTGATGCCTTGTGCACCGAACCTTTCGCAATCCAGGGCCGTTTTTACCACATTTGGAAGGTCGCCGCCGCGTGCATTCCGCAGGGTTGCGATTTTGTTGATGTTTACGCTTAGTTTGGTCATTGCCGGCTGGTTTGGTGCAAAGCTACGATAAAACTCAAAATGCAAAATGTAAAATGCAAGGTGCAAAATGAAAAAGAGCGATAAGTTTTTATGAGAATAGCGACTTTTTTCCATACTTTTGACAATGGATCTGCAGGATTTTATCCTGATCTGACTTTGTACATTTCCGAAACAATAATTAACAAACGGCATTTGAGGGCAGTCATTCAGCGGGTTTCACAGGCATCGGTTGCCATCGGGCCGGATATTCGGAGTCAGATCGGCCGGGGATTGCTGGTTCTTCTCGGAATTGAGGAGTGTGATGATGAGCACGACATTGAATGGTTGTGTTCCAAGATCATCCGCTTAAGAATTTTCAGTGACCATGAAGGAATCATGAATGACTCCATCCTGGATGCCGGAGGAGATATTCTGGTGGTCAGCCAGTTTACCCTGCATGCCAGCACAAAAAAGGGGAACCGCCCATCGTACATCCGTGCCGCAAAACCTGAAATTGCCTGCCGGTTATATGATAAGTTTGTGCTGCAGATTGGTCATCTGCTTGGTAAAAAGATACATACGGGAATATTTGGAGCCATGATGAGAGTAAGTCTCGTGAATGATGGCCCGGTAACCATCATCATCGATACCAGGAACAAGGAGTAGAATTTAACATTTCTTTTATTAAGTAAAATTCAGGTTTATTCATAAAATATTTTGATCTTTGGCTCTCTTTAACAGTAATGAATCAAACTTTAAAATCTAATATCGCAGCGACCAGCAACTACCTGGCAACCAATTATGAAAAGTAATTCATCATCCGGAGCGGAATCACACCAGGACCCTGAAAGCGTCTTTCAGAGAATGAAGTCTGCCTACCAGACGCTCCTTGGCCTCGACAGTGATGCCATCCTGGTTGTCAACTCCTCCGGGGGTGTGGTAGTGGAGGCCAACAGGCGGTGCACTGAAATGCTCGGATACGCGGAGAATGAGCTTCCCGGGATGTGTGTTTCAGCTTTTACCGGGGATTTGCCCGCTGCTTTTTCTAATGCCGGCGGGACGAACGAAAAGGATGATCCATCCTTCAGGCTCGAAACCAGGTGGAAACACCACGATGGCCATGAAATACCGGTTCGGGTGAGAATGCAAAAAATAGATGCCCCTGGCGAATCCCTGTTCCTGATCATAGGTCATGACATCAGCGAACTGAAGGAAAAGGAAAAAGCGCTGCTGGCAAGTGATGCACGTTACTTCGACCTGGTGGAAAACAGCGGTGAAGGTTTGGGAGTGGTAGGTACAGATGAGATTTTCACCTTTGCCAACCCGGCAGCCTGCGAGATATTCGGGTTGCCGGAAGATAAAATGATCGGGACCAGCCTTAATTCTTTCCTTGACGAACATGCGATTAAAGAAATTTCTCTCCAGACATCCCTCCGCAAAGAGGGCCAGAAAAGCATTTATGAACTGGAGATTATCCGCCCGGATGGCGAACGACGCTGGATTATCGTGACCGCCACTCCGCAATATGATGCGGAACGCAAATTTGTCAGCACCCTGGGGATATTCAGGGATATCACCCAACGTAAACTTGCCGAGACCAAGGTGCGTGAAAGTGAGCAGCGGTTACACGAGATCGTTGATCTGACCAACGACTGGATCTGGGAGGTTGACCCGAAATGGAAATACTCTTTTGTATCGCCAAAAATCTTTGACATCCTCGGTTATATGCCTGAAGAGATGATCGGCCGATCTCCCTTTGAATTCATTCTCCCGGAGGAGGTTGCCCATGTGCAGGAGGCCCTCCGCACCCTGGTTCATCAGTTCAAACCACTGAATGCCATCGTGAACAAGGCAAAGCACAAGGACGGCCACACCGTTTTCCTTGAAACTTCAGGAGTTGCCGTTTTTAGTGAACAGGGGATCTACCAGGGTTACCGGGGGGCTGACCGCGACATTACGCTTCGGAAATTATATGAACGGGAACTGATTGTTGCAAAAGAGAAGGCTGAAGAATCTGACCGGCTTAAATCTACCATCCTGGCAAACATGAGCCATGAATTCCGCACCCCCCTGAATGGCATCCTGGGGTTTTCGGAAATTCTGAAAGAAGAACTTCACGACAGCGAATACGAAAGCATGGTGGATAATATTTATGATTCAGGGAAAAGGTTAATGTCAACCCTGAATTCAATAATCATGCTGTCGCAGCTCGAAGGAGGCAAAATCAATGTTTCTTTGAAAAGGACTATGCTGGATTCTGCTATTGAGTGGGTTGTGAAATCGATGGAATCTCTTTCCATCGAAAAGAAAATTTATATCCGCACAGCGGGTGTCAGACCTTTTTCCATTAATACGGATGAAGACCTGCTCAGACAACTTGTGCAGCAAATCCTGGATAACGCCATAAAATTCACCAGCCAGGGGGGCATCACCATCGAAACTCTTGAAACGCTCGAATCCGGGAAGGAGTGGGTGGTGGTAAATGTATCTGATACAGGGATCGGGATTGAAAAAACCGACTATGATTTGATTTTTCAGGAATTTCGCCAGGTCAGCGAAGGGTTCGGCCGAAAATACCAGGGAAGCGGGATTGGCCTTTCCATCAGTAAAAAAATCATTGATTTGCTTGGTGGCAGGATTGCCATTGACAGTGAGCCTGGAAGGGGTTCCTGCTTTTCAATCTGGTTGCCCCGCGATTCAACTTCAGGAATCAGCCAGGAACCCGTGACAAAGGCCATTGATTTCGAGGCACCTGTAAAACCCGGGGTTATCCCCGATTTTTTACCGACGGTTTTGCTTGTTGAAGACAATATCGTGAATAAGCAACTGACCGTCCTCTACCTCAGAAATACCTGCCAGGTTGACTATGCTCCTGATGCCGCCACCGCCCTGAAGATGGTCAGGGAGAAGCCTTACCAGGTCATCCTGATGGATATCAACCTGGGTGTCGGGATGAATGGAATCGAGGCCACACAGGAGATCAGGCAAATTTCCGGCTATGAGAAAACACCTATCATAGCCGTAACCGGATATTCGATGGCCGAGGAGATGGAAAAACTCTATGAGGCAGGTTGTACAAGCCACATTGTCAAGCCATTTAACAAACAAACCCTGCTGAAAATGATGCAGGAGGTGCTACGTGCAGGTTGATCCTTTCATAAATTAACAAAAAAATAACAGTTTGACCTTGTATAACTAGAAAACTTGATGTAATTTTGCATCATTCGTAATATGTTCATAAACCAAAAAAAAGAGATACCATGAAAAAAGTTGTTTTGTTATTTTCTGCTGTTGTTCTGCTTGCAGGGTTAACCTTTGCTCAGACACCACAAAAGAGTGATAAAGCTGCAAAGCCAGCCGATAAAAAGGAATGCACCAAGGACTCAAAGGCCGGATGCGACAAAAAAACCAAAGCTTGCTGCAGTGAAGGAAAAAAGAGCGCTGGCTGTTGTGAGAAAGATGGTAAAAAAGCAGCACCTGCGACCACTACTACTCCTGAAAAGAAGTAAACAGATTTTGATTTACAGGTCTTTTCTGACATATAAAGGGGCTCTTTGCCCCTTTTTTATTTGAGTGTGGCCGATTTGCCGGGAATCCTGAAGACAATCGGCATCCTTACCATCACCCTTACTGCCCGGCCGCTCCGCTTTCCGGGTTCCCAGCGGGGCATCTCCCTTGTCACCCTGATCGCCTCTTCATCACATCCGCCGCCAATTCTTTTAGCCACATCGATGTGGGAAACTGATCCGTCAATCTCCACTACAAAAACGACCATCACCACCCCCTGGATGAGTGCTTTCAACGCCTGCTCCGGATACCTCACCTGTTTGCGCAGATAATAGAGCCTGGATTCATCTCCCCCGGGGTATCTCGGGTAAACATCGATGGAGGTCGCCAAACCGGTATCATCCCCGATTCCTTTCCCCAGCCCCGAACTTCCTGGTTTTGCTGCTGAATCGGTATTTAACTTCGGGTCATCAGGTTTTTCAACAGGTGGATCCTCCACAGGTTTTTGTTTTTCAGGCTGCACTGAATCGGTCACTACCGGTATCTGCTCAATTTGAGGAACCGGCTTTGCGAATGCCTGAGCCAGTTTATTTGCATCTTCATCGGGAGGAGGGCTCATGTTGTAATACTCCACTTGATACATCATATCTCCTTCAACCAAAGGGAGTGGTTCAAAATAATAGGAAAACCAGGATATAAATACGGCAAGTGAGACTATCAGGATTCCTGACAGGAGTGAGATCAACAAAAACCGGTGATATTTTTTCCGGAGATAATAGGCACCATAAGCCTTGTTTCTTCCTTCAAAAGCCAGTTCATCCAGTCCGGGTATTTTGCCGATGATCATTCGTCGAGATATAGCTTGAGGAATTCTATCTCACGACGCTCCCGCTTTGTCGGGCGGCCGGTTCCCCGTTCACGGAATTCGAAACCGGCATCGTTGGAACGTTTCAGTTTCTGATATTCTGCTTCCGGTGTCAGGTCTTCCATAAAGCCCTCCACGAGTTTCGCTGAAACGCGGTTGCCGATAAGTGCGAGAACTTTCACGGTTTTCGTAACGGGAGCCAGGGAAATGGAAATTACTTCACCGGTTTTCAGGTCTCGTGAAGCTTTTACCGCCTGGTCGAGAATTTTCACCTTTCCCGAACGGCAGGCATCTGAAGCAAGACTGCGGGTTTTGAAAATTCGCACGGCCCAGAGCCATTTGTCGATGCGGATGCCGCGTTCCATAAACTATTTTTGCCGGAAATAAATTTCCATTGGAACTCCGTTGAAATCAAATTTTTCGCGAAGCTTGTTTTCTATAAAACGCTTATAGGGCTCCTTTAAGTATTGAGGATGGTTGCAGAAAAAAGCAAATGAAGGAAAAACGGTCGGCAGTTGCATGGCATATTTGATCCTTACATATTTACCTTTCGTCACGGGTGGCGGCATTGCTTCGATGATCGGCAGGATGAAGTCATTCAGCGCGGAGGTCCCGATCTTTTTCGACCGGTTTTTATACACCTGGATAGCGGTCTCCACAGCTTTAAAAATGCGCTGTTTTGTCACCACAGAAGTAAAAACGACGGGAACGTCGCTGAACGGCTTGATCTGGTCCAGGATTGTCTCTTCGAAATATTTGTGTGTATTTGTCTCCTTTTCAACCAGATCCCATTTATTCACCAGGATGACCACCCCTTTGTGGTTTTTTTCAATGAGCGAAAAAATATTCAGGTCCTGCGCTTCAAATCCCCGCTCCGCATCCACCATCAGGATGCAAACATCGCTGCTTTCAATGGAACGAATGGCCCGCATGACAGAATAGAACTCGATATTTTCTGTCACCTTTGCCTTTTTCCTGATCCCTGCCGTGTCGATGAGGTTAAAATCAAGCCCGAAATACTGGTAGTGTGTATGGATCGAATCCCGGGTCGTTCCCGGAATGGGGGTGACGATGTTCCGTTCATTGCCGAGGAGCATATTGACCAGTGAAGATTTTCCGGCATTCGGACGGCCAACGATGGCTATCTTAGGCAGGTCTTCGAGGGGGGATTGGTTGTCGACATTGGTTTCAACTTCTTCGAAACCCTTCACCACTTCGTCCATTAAATCACCGGTTCCGCTGCCACTTGTAGAGGCGATTGAGAAGATTTCACCAAGTCCTAGACGGTGAAACTCATGAATGTCGTTTATCATTTTGTAGCTGTCGACCTTGTTTACCAGCAGGAGGACGCGTTTCTTCGACCGGCGCAACATCTTGGCGACATCTTCATCCATGGCAGTCAGGCCCTCTTTTGCGTCGACCATGAAAAGGATCACATCCGATTCATCAATGGCAAGTTTAACCTGCTTCTTGATCTCATCTTCAAAAATATCCCCGGATTGATGGACATATCCACCGGTATCGATTACAGAATAAAATTTTCCGTTCCAGTCCCCATGTCCGTAATGCCTGTCGCGGGTGACCCCGCTGGTTGGGTCAACGATGGCCTCACGCCCTCCGCATAAACGGTTAAATAATGTGGATTTTCCAACATTCGGGCGGCCAACGATCGCGATGATATTTGTCATTTTTATATTGTTTGCATTGTTTTCATTGTCTGCATTGTTTTCATTGCCTGCATTCTTTAGTCGACCGTATAACCGAACCGTTTGAGTGCCCGGTCATCTTCCCGCCAGTCTTTGGCAACTTTCACGCGGAGTTCAAGAAAGATATGCTTGTCGAGGAACGCTTCGATATCGCGCCGGGCGTCGGTGCCCAGTTTTTTTATCGCCGATCCCTGGTGGCCGAGTAAAATTCCTTTCTGGGTCTCCCTGGCAACGAAGATGGTTGCCGTAATCCTTGTAAGATGGTCCTCTTCCTGGAAAGATTCAACGGCAACTTCGGTTGAATAGGGAACCTCCTGCGAAAAGTTCAGCAGGATCTTCTCCCGGATGATCTCGGAAACAAAAAACCGCTGACTACGGTCGGTCAGTTCATCCTTGGGATAAAAAGCCGGTGATTCGGGCAGGTGGTGAATGATTGCTTTGAAAACCTGGTCAAGATTCAGGTTATGCAAGGCTGAAACCGGCAGTACGGTGGCCTTTTCCATGTTCTTCATCCATTTTGCAACTTCTGATTCAAGCACAGCCATGTTTCCCAGGTCAATTTTGTTGATGACAATGATAACCGGTGAAGCATGTTCCTTCAGTTTGCGTAAAATATCTTCCTGGTGGAAATCGTTGCCTGGTTCAGTAACAAGCAGGATAACGTCAGCATCATCAATGGAAGCAAACACGGCCGACATCATCGCCCGGTGTAATTTGTAATGAGGGTTGATGATTCCGGGGGTGTCGGAATAGACGACCTGGTAATCATCCCCGCTGAAAATCCCCATGATGCGGTGGCGGGTTGTTTGTGCCTTCGGAGTGATAATCGACAGGCGTTCACCGAGTAAGGCATTCATAAGGGTGGATTTCCCAACGTTTGGATAGCCGATGATTGAAACAAAACCTGCTTTATGTGACATATTTTTTTATGAATGTTGTAAAACTTGGAAACAAACCCTATCTTTGCATTCTGAAAGAAAGTACAAAGGTACGCAAAAATATACTGCGGGGTGGAGCAGTGGTAGCTCGTTGGGCTCATAACCCAAAGGTCATAGGTTCGAATCCTGTCCCCGCTACAAAGTTTTATAATATACAGAAAGTCAACATTTTACGGGTTTTTTACCGAAAAATTGAAACTTTTTGAAACAAAGGTTGTGGTCATTTCATTTAGATTTTTTCACCTGGCGAGGTCGGAAAATTTAAACAGAAATGGAAAAATTCAAAACCGCAAAACTTTTTGACGCCGGCGGTGATCTTTCAAAACGCTGGTTTGTTTACTACAATTTTTTATCCCCTGATACCGGCAAATACTGCCGGTTTCAGCTTTGGGTACCACAGAAGATCCTCACTGCCAGCGGCCGCCGCGATAAAGCGCATGAGATCATCAAATCCATCAATGGTAGATTAAGGCAGGGGTTCAATCCTTATGCCCACACTGAGAGAAAATATACTTCTCTTGCATTCGCCATCGCTTATGTACTGTCGCTCAAAGAAAATTCATGCCGAAAAAGGACGCATCACACATACAGCAGTATGGTGCAAAAATTTAATGATTGGCTTATTTCGAAAAATTTCTTAAACATGGCCGTGGATGATTTTAACTATCATCACGCACAGGAGTTCATGGACTACACCAAAGCAACCCTTAAAAACTGCAACCGGACCTACAACAACCGGGTGACAGCCATGAAGACCCTGTTTAAAGTCCTGGTAAAGCGTGAATGGATATTAATCAATCCCTTTGATAAGATTGACATGTTGCCGGAAGAAGATCCATCAGTAATAGCATTTACAATTGATGAACTCGTAATCATGCAGCAAAATTTGCCGGCTTGGCATTATGACCTGTATGTTTGTGCATGTCTGATCTTCTATTGTTTTATCAGGCCACAGGAAATGGTGAGGCTGAAGGTGTCTGATTTTAATCTTAAGAGCCGAATGATTGTCATTCCCGGGAAAGCATCGAAGAATAAAAAACAGGAGGTTGTTCAGATTCCCAATGCCCTGATGCCAGTATTAATGAAGTTGGATTTGAATTACCCAGGAGATTATTTTGTATTCGGCAAGAATCAACAACGAGGCACTGTGGAATACGCACCAACGCGCATGGCTGAAGCATGGCGGAAATTTGCTGAACATTATGGGATTGAGAAGCATTTATACTCGCTCAAACACACCGGAGTGGGTATGGCCATCGAAAACGGGATAAACATCCGGGACCTACAACTGCAACTCCGACATTCTAATTTGGAAATGACTCAGATTTACCTGGATAAATTCAATCGCCGTCCTTCAGAAAAACTGGCCAATGACTTCCCTGATCTAGCTTCAATGGGCCGAAATACTACTCCAGTGTACGCCCCTCTACCAAGAAAAATCTACAATCCTAGCCTTTCGTAACGCCCCGACGGCAGCCGCAGTGCGGGTTTTACTTGTTCTTATATTTTCTTACCTGTATCATTTGCAGGTTTGGTGAATGCTGGCCTCCGGAAACTGCCCGCATTGCTCGGCTGCCAGCTCGTTAGTGTTCGTTAAAATTAAATATTGAATGTCAAAAAATATTGCAAACGATTGAATTAAAATGCTGAAAAAATTCGCAATATTAAATTTTTCGACTATTGGAAGAAATTTATTTGTTCAATTTTTTATACAGCGTACAGAGAAACCTTCCATT
>CAIKNA010000004.1 GCA_903828645.1 uncultured Bacteroidales bacterium | reverse complement strand
GAGCTGCTGCTGTCCTGGTCTGCACCAATATCCTGATCGGCAACAGGAGAGGAAAGAAAATGCCACGCTTCTTTATTTCCGTTGATATAGCGTTGCACGGTAGCAGGAACATTGCCTGTGTGGTGCAGGAGTGACGCGGTGCCTGTCTCGTCAGATTGCAGCACAAAACCGGCATTCCCGGCATTGTTGATGATGATTCCCGCAACTGCCAGTTGTTTCCCGGGCGCTACTGCGAATACTTTACCGCTGTTGATCGTGAGCCCGCCGGAAACGTTTAGAACATTGCCTGTCAACAATACTCCTGAAGAGTTATCGATGGTAAGATTATAGATATTATCGTTGAGATAGGTGCCGTTCCCAATGTTTTGCGTTGCCCCGCCGGCATAGGTCACGAGCGGGGTGTTTGAAAATGCATCCAGTCGTCCCGAGGGGGCTGAAAGGTCATTCAACAAACGCAAGCGCCCGTAAAGGGGCACATTCCCGGGGTTGTTCACCGCCAGGTTATACACCTCGTTGTTGAAAAATGCGCCGGCCGGAATGGACTGGGATCCGGCACCCGCGAATTCGATGGTGGAATTGACCGCTGAAGCATCAATCTGGGCGCCATTTGAAAGAGTTAAAACCCCTTTCACGGTGAGCTTGAATCCGTTGGTCACCATCCGGTATGCCGACTGGGTAATGAAAATACTGGTCACCGAACGGTTTTGATCCAGCAGACAATGGTTTACCGGGGCATCATCGAAAATAATATCCGCATCAGTGGATGGCACTGAATTTCCCAGCCAGTTCCCTGCCGTATTCCAATCATGGCTGATCGTCCCTTTCCACTTGTTTACCAGGTTCCGCTCCCATGCCCCCATGGTAGGATGGCTTCTTGGGTTTGAACCATAATCGAGGGTGATCCCGGTACCTGAAATGCCATTCAGGTCGATCCCGGTTTTATAGTCGGCAGCGAGCGTCGAGCCGGCGCCGGTAAAGAGAGGGTTGGCGTTTAAACTCCCGGCATCCTGTCCTGTGGCGGCTTTCCACAAGGCCAGCGTGGTCTTGTCTGCGCCCGAATATCCTAAAATCCCATTGGTGCCGCTTACATAATAATCGTTGTAATCAATGGTCAGGCCGGTTGTCCCCGCGATGCGGATGGCATAATGCTTTCCGGTAATTCCGCCCGAACGGGCATTGACAAGAATGTTGTTCCGGTAATTCCTGACGGAGGTGTTGTTTTTATTCCATAAAGCCGCGGTTGACGAAGTTGTCGATCCTGAAGTTACATTTCCGCCAATGTATACCGTGTTAAAATAGAGGTTGTTGTTGTTTGTCGTGCCGCTCTCATCCCAGATGCCATTGATGAGGTAACCAGCAGCAATGTCAACCCCCAGGTTGATGATGTTGTTGGCGCAGGTTGTCAACCCGTTATAAAGCGCAATCCCGTCCATGTTTGACCCAATGTTTGAGGATGAAACGAAGAGGCTGTGGACGAAATTTCCTGAAACCATGCCGGCAGGGGAGGAGTTCGGACCTTCGAAATAGATCCCGTAAACGTCGACCCTGGCAGTGGGATTGGTATTTGAAATGGCATAAACGGTGTTTCCTGCTACTGTCTGGGTTGTGCCGCTGGCGGTGCTCATCTGCACAATTCCGGCTGCAGAGGCATTTGATCCAAGCCCTGTTTGCCCGCTGGCCGTTGATACATTCCTGACCGTGTTGTTTTGTATCGTGTTGGAACCTGAAGAAGTTTGAATACCCCTGGTTTTTGATCCTCCGTTGATCCCGGTGAGTGAATTGGCGAGATTGGCAACCGTATTGCCGGATACGGTGGTTGTTCCGGGACTTGAACTGTAGATTCCGTAAAGGTCTTGTTTTTGAGGGGAGGATACAGCGGTGGTACTGGTTTTTATGCTGCCTGCTGTGGTCAGGCTTCCAACCAGGTTGTTGCTGATGGTGGTGATTCCGGCATTGTCCCTGATAAAAATTGATTCAATCCCATGGGAATAGGTGGCTGAGCCGGCAGTGGTTATCGAACCGATGTTGTTATTTGAAATATCGACGGTTCCGCTGCTCGCATTAATCACACCATGGGTAGTGGAGTAGATTGCCCCGTCGAAATAAACTTCGGGTACCGAAGTATAGCCTGCGCCCCCGGTATTCAGGGTGATGGAGGTAACCGCTCCGCCGCTGACGACG
Organism: uncultured Bacteroidales bacterium; assembly: GCA_903828645.1. Lineage (GTDB taxonomy): Bacteria > Bacteroidota > Bacteroidia > Bacteroidales > FEN-979 > CAIVAT01. The sequence continues at coordinate 6,160 of CAIKNA010000004.1, read as the reverse complement.
GCCGTTGCGGTTGCCGGGGTCGTACTGCCTGCCTGCGCGAACGTAATGACCGGAGCAGCAATGTAGCCACTTCCACCGCCCGCCAGCGTGATGGAGGTGATCGCGCCTCCGCTCATGGCTGCAGTGGCCGAAGCACAGGGAGTGGTGACCAACACCGACCCGTTGCCGGTGGTTGCGCCGATGGTATTGCCGGTGACATTCACGTTGCCGGCGCTGACGAAAATTCCGTCCCACGGATTGGATTGTGTGCTGGTATAGGCAATGTTCCGGATGATGTTGTTTTCAACCGTACTGGCAACAGAAGTTCCCCCATCGGCAAAAATCCCGCAAAAATAGTGTGGAAAGCTGGAAATTACCGTCATGGGTGCCCCGCCGCAGGATGCTGCGCTCCCCCCGATAAAATTACCGCTGATCGAATGGCTTGTAAGGGTTGAAACATGGATGGCGTGATATATATTGCCTGCCACAGGTGTCAGGGTGGTCGTTTCATAAAAGCTGTTGCCCGTCAGGCTCCAGCCGGATGAGGCATATTGAAGGAATATCCCGTATGAATTGCTGTTGGGATTCATGAAATCATAAATGTTATTTCCGGAGATCGTGTTACCGGAATTCTCAAAACCGGCGGTACCTGCCGAATAAATTGCATTTGCCGGCCTGCCGGCTGCATCGCCGGTTATATTGTTGTTGTCGATCGTATTGCCATCATTTCCGTTGCCGGTACCCGCCGTTGAGAACCAGATGACGCCCTTTCCGGAACTTGTTTCAGCGCCTTTGATGAAACAGTATTTAAGGGTATTGTTTTCGGCAGAGGAGATCAAACGGATGGTTGATGCGTTCGTGCCGGTATTCGTGTTGGAAATTGTCAGGTCTCTCGCGCTGCCGGTTGCATTCACCCGCCCGTCAATGGTTACATGGTCAGCGCCATTCAGATCAATGAGGGGCGCGGCAATATTCCCGGTTACGCTGATGCCTGTTGCCGTGGGGAAAATATTTATCGAAGTGTAACTGGCACTGCCGGTTCCGCTGGCGTTCAACACCGCCGATGCTGCTTCTAAGGTGTTTGCCTTTATCCTCACTTCAAGAATGCCTGTATGGGTTCCGCTGTTTATCCTGTCAAAGGCATCTTTCAACCGGGGATAGCTGGATTGGAACAGCGCTGATTTGTAAACATCTACTTTGAAGTTCAACGCTCCTTCCAAAGCGCCCATGATGGGAGGAGTTCCCCTGGTGGTTCCAATATAATCTGTCAGGATGGAACTGATTACAGCTCCGGGCAGGCTGGCCGACGGGATATAATCGATGGCATTTGTACTAAAGGGATTTGCAAAAACAGGATTAGTTGATAAACTTCCTGCATCCTGCCCTGTAAAACTTTTCCAGTCGGCCAGTGTGGCCTTATTTACCCGGTAATAGATGTTCCCGTTGCCACCCAGCACGCCCCCCGTACCTGGAGCATAGTAGTCGTTGTAGTCGATGGCCAGGTTGGTTTTTGATGCGACACAGATGGCATTGTGCGTTCCTGCGGAACCTCCTGAACGGGTATTGATGAAAAGATTGTTACGGTAATTTCTCTGGCTGTTGTTGTTTGAGGTGATCATCGCAAAGGTGGGAGAGGAGGTGCCCGGCGCGGTGCCCCCTATATAAACCGTATTAAAGTAAATATTGCAGGCATCCGCCCCGTCGTCGGAGATGCCGAACAGGTAATTCCCGCTGATGACACCGCTACCCAGGCTGATAATATTGTTGAAGCAGGTGGTCGCCCCGGCGGTAATCTGGATTCCATAGATCCTGGAGGTACCTGAATTCGACGAAAGTGTCAAATTGTAAATATAATTGGCTGAGATATTGTTTGTTCCCGAACCCGGCCCATTATAGTACAAACCTACCACACCCCCCTCAAAGGTCGCGAGTGTGTTGGTGTTTGTCAAATTGTAAATGGAGTTTCCCGAAATCGTCTGACCCGCGGTAGTGCTTGTCTGAGAAATTCCTATCACCGATGCGGTGGCCGAAAAATTGGCTTGCGGAGTGGCCCCGGTCAAATTTGAGATGGCATTGCCGGTGATGGTATTTGTTCCCGATGACGAAAAAATCCCGATGGTTTGAGCACTGGTGGAAGTGCCTGCAAATGCATTGTTCAGGTTGGCAATGGTATTGGAGGTGAGGGCAATTGCCCCGGTTGCTGTATTATAGATGCCATAGACGGATTGGGAGTTCCCTGTAGTTGCAATGGTTGCATCGATGCTTTTGGCGGTGGTCAGGCTTCCGATCAGGTTATTGCTGATCGTGGTCGACCCCGATCCTTTCCGGCAGATCGCATAAAAATCATGTGATTTTGCCGGGAGGTTTTTCGTTGTTATTGAACCGATTGAATTGTTTTTTATCGCGAGGTCACCGCTCCCGTCTGCATACATTCCGTATGAAATCCCGTTTTCGTTGGTGTTCTCGATGGTAACCGAACCATTCCCGTTATCCGCCCCGATCGTGTTCCCGCTCGCCGTTCCGATGTTCACACTTCCCGCGGCCACATAAATTCCATTCCAGGGGTTGTTTCCCCATCCCGACCATTGAAAGTTTCTGATGGTATTTTGCTGAATTGAACTGGCGGCTGATGTGCCGGAATTGATGTAAATTCCGTAGAAAACGGTCGCGGATGTGAGGGTTACGGTCCAGGCAGCGCCCCCGCACAACGCGTCTCTTCCGCCGATAAAGTTGCCGGAAATGGTAAAATTGGTGCCGGCCGGGTTATTGATCCTGATGCCGCCAAACAATGCCGCTATAAACGAAACGGGAGCATATGCCGCTTTTTCATAAAAGCTGTTGCCGGTGATGGACCACTGGGTTGAGTATGATTCCAGGTTTATCCCGAAAGAGTTGCTGCCGGCTTTTATATAATCATATATGTTGTTATTGGAAATTGCATTGTTCCCGTTTTCATGACCGGAGGTTCCGGAAGAATAGACGACATTCATCGGCGTTCCCCCAGCCTCGCCGGTGAGGTTGTTGTTGTCGATCAGGTTGCCGTCGTTCCCGTTACCGGCCGTGGCGGTCGAAAAAAAGATGACCCCCGCGGTCGCGCTGGTTTCCGAACCTTTGATGGTGCAATATTTAATAGTATTGTTTTCCGCTGAATTGATCAGGCGGATGGTCGATGCCGCAGTTCCGGTGTTTGAATTGGTCAGGATGAGGTCTTTTGTACTACCTGTTGCATTCACCCTGCCGTCGATGGTTACCATGTCGGCCCCGTTTAAGCTGATGAGCGGGCCCGCGAGGTTTCCGCTTACCGAAAGGCCGGTGAGCGTTGGGTAAATGTTTACGGAACTGTAGTTCGCGCTTCCGGTTCCCGTGGCATTGAGGGTAGCCGCAGCCGTTTCGGTGGTGCTGCCTGTGATCTGGAGGGTGATTGCCCCGGTGAGGGTGCCCGCGTTGACCGCATCGAAGGCAAGTTTCAGGGTCGGATAATTGGCTCCCGTACCACCGATGGTTTTAGTAACCTGCGCACTGGTCGTCTGCACATATACCAAGCACCCCAAGGTCATTGCAATCAGCAACACCCGTAGTTTCATCTTCAGAACCGAACACTTGTTCTCCCACATCTGGTCACATCCGAAAATGTAAGATTGATTTTTAACAAAGTTAGGTTATTTTTCAAAAGGAAGCGGAAAAATTTGGCTAATTCTAATTTAGATGTGCCGGACTAGTCTGGACACATATGGGAAGGAAAAAACAATTTTATTATATTACCATTTCCTGTTTAAACTGATAAAGCTGGAATTGATAAGCGTATACTTTATTCCCGGTTTAAAACAACAAACGGGGAAGCGTTAAACAATCGTGAATTTTATAGGGCTATTTTTCACATATCAGGAAAAAAAAGAAGGTTCAATTTGTCAAATCCAGAAGGCCCTGTGTATATAGAATTAGGGCTTGGTGAAAAAGTAGCTATGAAAACACCAAATATGATTCGACGAACTCATTAACCAATACGCCCCGGAGGGGCGTTATCTTGGTAGCCTGAGAAAACAGTAGCACCTGTGAGCCCCAGCGGGGAGAAATGAAACATTTTTAATGTAGCGAATGATAGATGTCGCAGCTACGCTGTTTTAGATCAATCCTTCCATTTATTCCTGCAAAGATCAGGCAACTATGTTGCCAATTTGAAAAATTTGCAGGAACAAATGATTAAGAAAATGCAGGGTTTGTGTAAGGAAGTGATGAAAACCTTTCATTATTCCAGCACAACCAAACACATATATTTTTAATATTCTGATGGTTGCTTCTTTTTCACCCACCCCGAATTAGAAGTGGAGCAGCACCATTAACCACGTGGTGGTGGCATTATTATATCCTGCCTTCTGCATTTTAATAATGCAAGGTCCAACCCATCATTATAATCTGTTTAAATTTTGTTGTGATTCCGGCATAAACTGACACAGGGAAACATACTGAAAATAGAAAATAGTACATAAGAACAGAAAATAGTACAACCTCGTTTTCCCGGTTTACCAACGTAACAGGCAGGAATAGAGTCGCTTTATATCATCTCCTCTATCATTCTCCCTCGTGCCTCCTATCATCCCGGATCATAGAACCCTTTATCTCCCTAGTAAACCATCATTAACCTGTATCTATGAAGTAGCTATCAGGTAGCTATGGAGTACCGGTGAAGGAGCAGTGACATAACTGCCCATACAGGTAGCTGAACCGATATTTCCTATTGATCAACCGAAGTGTATTTCATCTCCCAACCTTTGCCCGTGGTATGGCTGTCGGTTACAAACCAAACCAGGACCTGGTTGGTGACGGAGGTGATGACAGGCGGCTTGTTGTTGCCCGAAAATTTCGCGAGGAGATTTTCCTGCAGGGTCGAGGTTCCATCGAAAAGCCACACGAAGTCGACATTTGGCTGGGTGTCGATGTTTGTAAACGCTATCCGGATGCGTTTATTCGCCGCGACGGTGATCTGCCATTTGCAGGAACAGTTGTTGGCGTAATTTTCATCGCCGCTGCCATCTGTAATGGTACCATGGTCCTGTTCTGCATATTGCAGGCCATGGCAGTAAAGCATTGTAGAATCAATGGTCTCCATGTAGTAATCCAGTTCAATGCTCTTTGGAAGGCCTCGTTCAGGCTGCAGCGCAATTTTAAACCTGCTTCCCGGGATAAAGACCCATTTTGAGAGTCCTCCCACCGTTCCGTCATACCACAGCGAATCACCCGAGTAGAGTCTGATCATTTTCCCCGGATCGGGGGAAACGGCGGAGAGATGCATCCCTTTGTAGGCCCCGGCGGGATGGATGTTCCATGCATCCGGGCTTTTCTTTTTTCGGTAATAGATCTTGCCTTTGGAACGAGCCGGGGAAAAGGCGGAAAATTTATAGTCCGGGTTTGCCAGGTAATCCATTGCTTTTGCCATGTCGGGGAGCCCTGCGCCGAGTTTGCCGCACCAGGTCGGGTTGAGACTGTCGACCGGGGTGGCCGTATTCCGGAGGGCATCGAAAATATCTTCGGCGGAAGCCTGGGGTCTGAGTGCTTTTAAAATAGCCGCGCATCCCGCGATCAGCGCGGTGGCGGGAGAGGTTCCGTCCTCATGCACATAGGCGTTATCTGCCAGCGGATGGGGCCCGTAAACCGAATCGCCGGGGGCGGCAATATCCACCCTCATGCCGTAATTCGAGAATTTGCTTTTCCTCATCAGGGTGTCGAGGGATGCAACGCAGAATACCCCGTGAAAAGAGGAGGGAGGCTCCACCTTTTCCGAGTAAAAATTTCCGGCGGAGCCGATGATGATGATCCCTTTGCGGATGGCCGCGTCGAGGATCGATTGCTCTTCTTCTCCAAACCTGCCGCCGCTCCAGGCACAGCAGATGATGTCGGCACCAAGGTCGCTGGCATATTTGATCCCCTTGTACCCGTCGGCGAGATAGGTGTTCTCCGCATGGTCGGAAAGCACTTTTACCGGGATGATCCGCAACATTTTTGATGCATCCGCTCCGTAACATTTTTGAAACACGGAGGCAATGATCCCGGCAATATAGGTGCCGTGGTAATACTTGTTTTCTTTTCCCCCGGGAACCGACACATCCGGGTCATTGTCCGAAATGTCCCAGCCGTGGATGTCGTCAATATACCCGTTGTGGTCGTCATCCTGGAAATTTCCCGG
>CAIKNA010000003.1 GCA_903828645.1 uncultured Bacteroidales bacterium | reverse complement strand
GAATATCTTGCCAGGCCGGAGTTTAAATTCCATGCCATTGGTGAAATCGGCATCGATCTTTACTGGGATAAAACATTCGAAGCCGAACAGCGCATTGCATTCGGCCTCCAGCTTGACCTTGCAATCAAATACGACCTTCCTTTGGTGATCCATACCCGAAACTCCATGGACCTTGCGCTCGGCATGGTGGAGGAGCGGCAGGATGCCCGGCTCCGCGGGGCGTTTCATTGTTTCAGCGGCAACACCGGGCAGGCGAAACGGGCCATTGCCATGGGATTCATGCTTGGCATCGGGGGAGTTGTAACCTATAAAAACTCAGGATTGCAAACGGTGGTCGAACATACCGGGTTGGAGCACATGCTTCTGGAAACCGATGCTCCATGGCTGCCGCCGGTTCCCCATCGCGGCCAGAGGAACGAACCTTCTTACATACCTCTCATCGCGGCCAGGATTGCAGAAATTAAAAACGTATCTTTGGAAACAGTTGCAACAGTAACGACAACGAATGCAATGATGTTATTCGGAATCGGGTGACCAGTCCGGCAGTTTTGCATTTTGATTTTGCATTTTGATTTTTGACTTTTATTAATTTCTTCATATGATCGGAAAAACCAGCATTCTTGTAATTTACACCGGGGGAACCATCGGCATGGTCCAGGATCCGAAAACAATGACCCTGAGGCCATTGACTTTTGACATATTGTATAAGTATCTGCCTGTTCTCGAAAATTTCAATTGCAACATCGATTTTTACACCTTTGAACCGTTGCTTGATTCGTCAAACATGAACCCGTCCTTTTGGATTCACCTGGCCAGTGTGATCGAAGAAAAGTATGAGGATTACGATGGATTTGTGGTACTGCATGGCTCCGACACCATGGCTTACACCGCATCGGCATTGAGTTTCATGCTCGAAAACCTGAACAAACCGGTTATCTTTACCGGTTCCCAGCTTCCAATCGGGATGGTTCGCACCGACGGACGTGAAAATTTCATCAATTCCATAGAAATCGCCGCGGCAAAAGAGGTTGATACCCCGGTGGTACCTGAAGTGGCCATTTGTTTTGAAAACAAACTTTACCGGGCCAACCGCACCTCGAAGCTCAATGCGGAAAATTTCAAGGCTTTCGTTTCCGGTAATTATCCCCTGCTGGGCGAAGTCGGCGTGCATATCAAATATCATCACAACCTGATCATGAAACCCAATTTCAAAAAGCTGCGCGTTTTAAAAGAGCTGGACGAAAACATCGCGATCCTGAAATTATTCCCGGGGATCTCTCCCAATGCCGTTGAGGCAATCCTGAATACCAAAGGCCTCAAGGCGGTAATCCTTGAGACCTTTGGCGCCGGAAATGCCCCGACTGTTCAATGGTTTCTCGACCAGTTGCAGGATGCCAGCGCCCGCGGAATCGTGGTTTTCAATGTGACCCAGTGCAAGGGCGGAGCCGTGGATATGGGAAAGTATGAAACCAGCGCAGGCCTTGGAAAACTCGGGGTGATCGGGGGTTATGACATCACCACCGAATCTGCCGTAACCAAGCTGATGTACCTTCTTGGATGCGGATATTCAACCGAAAGTGTCAAACAACTGCTTCAAACCTCCCTCCGTGGCGAGATGACCGTTTAATCGTTGAAATCAGCTTCAGCGGGAGTTGCAGGGGCAAGATTTTCCGGCACTACTATGCTCATTACCGGGGGATTTTCATCAAACGTTGCTTCTGCAGGGGAAACCGGTGCAAGATTTTCCGGGATATCCATGTTTAAATTCGCGGGAGAATCCTCAAATGTCGCTTCTGATGGCATCCATGGGGCAAGATTGCTTTCCATACTGGCATCATCGTCGGAAAAAGTGGCTTCCAGGGGGGTAGCTGGTGCAAGCAATGCTGCCGGGGCATCAAGGCTGCAGTTTACACATTTCGAAAAATCGTTTGTAAGACCTCCTTCTTTAGGATTTGCTGCGAACAGAACATTCGACTGGAGACAAAACACTGCGGCAATAATTTGGATGGTTTTTATGGTGCCCATATTGTTTCTTGACATTTTCATGGTTTTTAAAGATTGGTTTATTTTTGTTTTGATGACGCAAAATTATCACGGCAGCCTGGCATGGGAAAGAGCTGGATTACCTGATCTTCATGCGTATTTTTACGCTAAGAATGAATTTTTTGGTCAGCCGCCTTTTTTTTAATACCTTTGCACCCCTGTTCAGTAAACGATGAATCTGGAATAAAGAGAAGTTCAGTTATTACAGCTGGCTCTTTTCATTTTTCTCCATTCGTTTTTCACTGATCCCGGAGAGGTGTCCGAGTGGTCGAAGGAGCACGCCTGGAAAGTGTGTGTACGCCAAAAGTGTACCCTGGGTTCGAATCCCAGTCTCTCCGCTGGAAAATTCCAAAAAACGTTGTAATTTAAGCGATTACAACGTTTTTTTGGATCAAGAGGAAAATCTGGGGGGAAGCTAGCTAAGCATAAATATTCGCTAACCTGAAAAGGAAGAAACTCACATTTCTAACTCCCCGGAATGCAGAACGAAAAGCCTTTATCTTTGCGTTAAAAGATTCAGCGGAAGCG
>CAIKNA010000002.1 GCA_903828645.1 uncultured Bacteroidales bacterium | reverse complement strand
CTTGACGGGTTCTCCCGGAATGTTTGTGGCGGTTCCGTAGTTAACTGTTTTAGAGACCGGCGCCACGGCTCCGGCCACATGGCTAAGGGTAAAGGAAGAACCGCAACAGACGGAAGATGTCTGGGTCAGCATCAGCGCTGTTGAATTCCCGCAATTATTATACGCCCAGACATATCGCGTGTAAGCAGTACTGCACGTCAAACCGGTTTCTGTCCGGGTTGTAACAGAATCCATGTCAATAGCTGTGGCGTAACTGTTTGCTGTATTCCATTTGTAACCAACGGCGCCTGCAACTGTGGTCCAGTTCCAGACGATTTGTGTCGGCGAGGGAATATGGATTCCGGAGGCTGGTGGATTTGGAGCAGTACTGCATGAAGTCGCCCATGTGGGTATCCCATTGCTAACAGTCAGTACCTGCCCGATAGTACCTGACGGAATGATTATCCATTTCATGCCGTTCCAGAACCGCATATCTCCGACGTTTGTGCCTGGAGGGGGGAAAAGAGGAGTCCACTTTGATCCGTTCCAGTAGTAGTACCCTGCTTTAACATCGTTTGGTGAAGTGCCTGCCACAGCAGTATTGTAGACAAGCAGGCCGACCGCAGGAGCCGTAACAGGCAAAGCAGAATTGGTTCCCGTGAGCGCAACCCGGGGCGGAAGAAGTCCTTTGTTGGTGAAACTCACATCCAGCCCGGCCGAAGCATCAGGCTGAGCGTCACTGGTATTCATGCCCACCTGGGCAAACAAAGGACTGCTCACGAGGACAAGGAATGCAACAAGAAAAGAAAGTTTGTTCATACTACGATTTGTTTGGTAACCATTACCTTGTAATTCATGGGTCTTATTCAAAATGGAACGGTCTGATGTTTTATAACTGCGATTTGGGAAACCTGACCGCTTCGCGTCCATGGTCAAAATTATTAACAAATAAATTAATAGCCCCGCACACAGCGAAGGGATTGACCATTCGGATCATATGCAGAGCCTTCGTGACTTATAGTATTGTCGAAGATCAGATAATAACCCTCGGTTGTATTACCGAAAGTAATGTGAGTGCTTGAATAGTAGAGGCCAGTTGTGCCGCGATTGAACAGACCACCAGAGACCCAGTCCAGGTACCCGGCAGCATGGAGCTTCAATAATGAATTCCAGGGACCGTTCCAATTAGTCCAGCCTCCGGTTGCATCGACATTACCCCATTCGACATTGGTTGGGATGCGCCAGCCTGTGCCAAGTTCAATGGCACAGGGGTCGTTTGTCAATATCCAGTCAGAATTTTCAGGAAGGGATGTGATCCATGTCGTGTTCGGTGTCCGGGTTGTACCATCATGTTTGTAACCCTGCTTGCGGTTGAACTGCCAGTACCAGCCTGCCGATGCTTCGGTGGCATCGTCAACAGAAGTGGCCTGGTGGTCAGCGCCAAGGTTGCTGGTGATCCAGCATTTTGTGGGTTCACCGGGCATATTTGTAACTGTGCCATAAGTTACTGTTTTAGTCACTGGCGCTACGCCCCCTGCAATATGGTGGACTGTTATGGGAGTGCCGCAGGGAGTAGAAGGTTGCCTCCATGAGGGAAAGCCATTAAATGTCATAACCTGTCCGTTTGAACCTGCAGGAATATTTACCCATTGTGCACCATTCCAGTATTGCATTTCCCCGGGGTTTGTTCCCGG
>CAIKNA010000001.1 GCA_903828645.1 uncultured Bacteroidales bacterium | reverse complement strand
GTTCCATACCACTGAAGAGACCAGTGCCGCGAAAAAAACCGCTCCCCGTCCCAGGATGAGCGAAAGAAGGGAGATCACCACCAGGAATATGAGCCCGACAGCCTGGTACCCGATCAGGGATGCTGCCGGAAAACAGGCAGCGACGACCAGGATCACAACGATCAATGCAACAACGTAGTCCTTCGGACTTGAGCGCATTGTCTGGTTACCCTTTGTCGTCATTTTCATGATACGTCTCCATGAGTGCCTCCAGGAAATTCATCAACAGCACAAAACCCCATGCTGACAAGGTGATTTCCTTGTATTCGACGATAAAGGTACTCAGAATCTGATCACGGATGGTTAATATTGTAAATGTCAAAGCAAGGATGTTCATTGTTACCAGTGCAGGGACGAGCGGTTTGCAAAAGGGGTTGCAACGAACGATGGTACGAAGAAATACCCTGGCTACAAACGAACAAATGAGTCTCAGTGCCTTGTTTTTCATCGTGATGGAACAGATTATCTTGTCATTTCTACATGCAGGTGACTCCTGATAGGAATCATCACCATGATTATTCCCTTATGCGAAAGCCTGTTCTGAATGGCGAACTGGGTCTGGTTGTGGAGCAGCCGCTGGAATGCTGTGGCCTTGGGAAGGAGGAACTGACCGACAAAAAACACACTGTTTGGGAATCGTTTCTGGATCGTTTTTGCCTCCTCCTTGATCTCATCCGCTACATCCGTACCAATGGAATACTTGATTTCCGCATGGTGGCCGTAATGCCGGGCGAGATTCCGGTACTTCTCCAGTTCACCCTTTAATTGTTCCTCAAGGTCGTGCAGTTCATCGCTGCCGCGGAAGTTACCGGCATCGACAATCCCGACTCCAAGGAATACAATATTTTTATATTCCCTGAAATCCTTGTGCACTTTAAGGAAGGTGCAAATTCCCAAACCGTTGAAGCCGCTCACGCAAATCACCGCCGTTTTTTCGTCATTGGAATAGATCTCAGAAAGGACGGTATAGTCGGGCTTGGTCAAATAAATTTCTTTTACCCTGTTGAACATTTGTACATTGAGCCGTCTGACCAGTTTGTCTGCGTAGTTGTAATGGCGCCTGATCAAAGAGACGGCCAGGATCAGTGTCGAGGTAATGATCAGGGTAACCCAGCCTCCCTCCCTGAACTTGGTTATCACCACCGAGGCAAGGATAAACAGGGTGATGATCAGTCCGACTCCGTTTACCAGGAACCGGTGCCACCAGCCCTTGTCGCTTTTTCGAACCTGCCACCAGTGGCGAACCATTCCCGACTGTGAAAGGGCGAAGGTGATAAATACGTTGATACTGTATAATACGATCAGGATCATCACTTTGCCTCCTGTGATCCAGAGTACGGCAAGAGCCAGGATCCCCATGAAAAGAATCCCGTTCTGGGTAACAAGCCTGTCGCTCAGTACCGTGAATTTCCGTGGGAACCAGGAATCCTGCGCCATCGATCCGATCACCCGGGGACCGTCGAGAAAACCTGTCTGGGCTGCGATATAAAGCAGGACGGATTCAGAGAGCAATGTGATAAATACGAACCCGATGGCTATGTTCCTGCCCCACGATGCAGTGAGGGCCTCAAGGAACACGGCATTCATGGTCTTTCCGGGGACAGGCGCAAGTTTGAACACAGAATACCCAATCAACAACCCGAAAACAGTCACTGCGAGGGAAATGCCCATGTACCGCATCGTGAGCAGCCCGGTCTTTACCCTTGGTTCCTTAAGGATAGGGATGGAATTGCTAACGGCTTCCAATCCGGTATAGGTTCCGGCTCCCATGCTGTACGATCGCAGGATGAGCGCCAGAACTCCCATGGTCCCGAGCGACTGTTTGGCCATATGGTAATTCGACAATGCGTCATGGTAAACTGTCGGGACTTCACGGGCATGCCCGATGAGTACAAAGAGGATGGCTGCAGCATGGGTAACGACAAAAAGAATGAACACCGGCATGAGGGAAAAGACAGATTCTTTGATTCCCCGGAGGTTTAAAACGATCAGCAAAAAGATACCGGTGGTGGCCACAAGAATCTTAAATGGTTCGTATTCGCGGGGGAATAGGCTGAAGATGGCGTCGGTGCCACTCGCCACGCTCACGGCGATGGTCAGTACATAATCAACGAGCAGCGAGCAGCCTGAGATCATTCCAAGCGTTGGCGAAAGCAGTTTGGTGGCAACGCGGTAGCCGCCGCCACCGGAGGGGAACAACCTGATAATCTGCGAATAGCTGGTGCTGATGATCAGGATTGTCAGCACGATTCCAATGGCAACAAATATGGCCAGGCTGTGGTAGTTGCCAAGGGTCCTGTAAGCTTCGTCGGGGCCGTAGCAGGAACTGGAGAGCCCGTCGGATCCCAGCCCGATCCATGCGAAAAATGCAACCAGCGTCAGGCGGTGGAAAATCTGTTCATCACGAAGGTCGCGTGCCTTGCCGATAAAAAGCTGGCGAAGTTGCTGGAAAAACGATGGAGAGGGTTGTCGATTCATGCTGTTTGCTGCTCTGAATTTTCTAACAGCAAAATAACAGCAGGAGATATTAAAACCTTATCAAGATTGGTACGGAAAGTATAAAGAAAGTATTAATACCCGTGATTCGTCACTTGTCACTTGCCCCTCTTCCTTCCGCCCTTGCATAAGGAGTCGACGACTGGCTTCCGAAATCCCCCTTCAGGAACTTAAAATATCCGGCAATGGCGATCATGGCGGCATTGTCTGTCGAATACTGGATGGGAGGGATGAATATGTTCCAGCCAAAACTGTCACGCGCATTTTCGAGCGCCTTACGCAGCCCGGAGTTGGCTGATACCCCCCCGGCAATCGCCACGTCTATCTTTCCCCGGGTTTTAACCCGGGGGTCAGCCCGGGGGTCAGCCCGGGGGCCAGCCCGGGGGTCAGCCCGGGGGCCAGCCCGGGGGTCAGCCCGGGGGTCAGCCCGGGGGTCAGCCCGGGGGTCAGCCCGGGGGTCAGCCCGGGGGCCAGCCCGGGGGGCAACCCCCGGGTCAGCCATCGCCATGGCCAGTTTTGTCATGAGTATCTCCACGATCGTCGCCTGGATGGAGGCGCACAAGTCATATTTATTTTTTTCAATAAATTCAGGGTCTTTTTTTAATTCATCGCGCAGGAAGTAAAGAAAGGAGGTTTTTAACCCGCTGAAACTGAAGTTAAGCCCTGGTATATTTGGCTTTGAGAAGGTAAACCGCTTCGGATCGCCCAGCTGTGCAAGTTTGTCGATCATCGGTCCTCCGGGGTAGGGAAGGCCCATGATCTTTGCCGACTTGTCAAATGCTTCTCCCGCGGCATCATCAATGGTCTGACCGATGGTCTCCATGTCAAAATAGTCGCGGATCATCACGAACTGCGTATGGCCTCCGGAAACCGTAAGGCATAGAAAAGGGAAGGAGGGCACCGGGTTTGAACGATCTGCATTCCTGATAAAATGGCTCAGGATATGGGCTTGAAGATGATCCACTTCAATGAGCGGGATGTTAAGCCCGAGCGAAAAAGCTTTGGCAAATGAGGTGCCCACAAGAAGTGACCCCAGCAAGCCCGGGCCTTGCGTAAAGGCAATGGCAGAAAGTTGATTTTTACCTATCTTTGCCTTTTGGATGGCTGTATCAATGACCGGGATGATGTTTTGCTGATGTGCGCGGGAGGCCAGCTCAGGGACAACACCCCCGAAGTTCCGGTGAACATCCTGACCAGCAGTAACATTCGAAAGGATGACATCATCGCAGATTATTGCCGCAGATGTGTCGTCACAGGAAGATTCTATACCGAGAATAAAATGCTGCATACGTAAACGCGAAATTACCATAAAAACAGGCGCAAAAATACTGCTTTATATCGTCACGGTGATTTTTTCACTGCTGATGACCCTTTACCTGGTCTTCAGGAGTGACGTGGCTCAGACACTGATGGTTCGGCTGGCAGCTGACTATTTTTCAAAACAGCTGAAGACGGAAATCCGGATCGGCGGATTCAACCTTTCATTTAAAAACGGGCTGATCATTGAAGATATAAAAGTGCTCGATCTCCGGAAGGAAATTATTTTTTCAGCCCATAAGTTCGGGGTGAAGCCAGGCCGGCTGTCATTTAAAACACGCAAACTGAACATCAGCAGGGTTTATATCGAAAAAGGCATTGTACAGTTGCTCACACATCGGGGCGACAGCGCCCTCAACATGAAGTTTATCATCGACTATTTTTCTTCAAAGGACACCGGTAAGAAAACCGATACCACACCGGCCGTTCCCTGGCACTTATCCATCTCAGCGGTAAACCTGAGGGATACCCGTTTCCATTACCAGGACGAAAATGAAAAACCGGCTCCTTCCGGGATGGATTATGCCAACATAGATGCTTCAGCCATTAACCTGGAAATTAATAATATAACCTTCGAAGGGGATACCATAAGTGCAAGAATAAAACACCTGGCAGCCCATGAACGCAGCGGAATTGTCATTCACAACCTCAGCGGGGAGTTCAGGGTCGGCCCCCGGTTTTTAAAGGCACATCAGCTGAAAATACTGACAGATCATTCGGATCTGTCGCTTTCGTTCGATTTTTTATACGATCATTGGGGTGCGTTTAATAATTTCCTCACCGATGTTAACATTCATGCAAAGATTGCCCCTTCTTATCTTGACATCCAGGATATCGGGTATTTCGCTTCTGACCTGGCTGTGATGAAAGACCGGGTAAGGTTTTCGGGCAACATCAAGGGAACCGTAAGCAATTTCAAGGTCCGCGACCTTAAAGTTGCATTTGGCAACAATACCATGTTTCACGGGGATATCAGCGCCCTTGGATTGCCGGATGTGGAGGAAACATTTATCGATTTAAATATCAAGGCATTGAAAACAAGCAAAGAGGATGTTGAGTCGATCCTTATCCCCGGGGAGCTTCGTCACCTTGAACTGCCCGGCATCCTTGCCAACCTTGGCATCGTGAGCCTTAAGGGAAACTTTACCGGTTTTTACAATGATTTCGTTGCAGCTGCCCGTGTAAATACTAACCTTGGCACCCTGGGTGCCGATTTGTCGCTGAAAAAACAAAAGAACAGCAAAACCATTGTTTACAAGGGGCAGCTTAATGCCGGGGCCTTTGATATTGGTAAACTTACGGGGAACACCAAAGTACTCGGAAAAATTACCCTGACTGCTGATGTGAATGGGAAAGGTTTCAATTTAAATGATGCCGATCTCACCATGAATGTTCACATCGATTCGGTTTATCTGAACCATTACACCTACTCAAAATTGAATGTGTCAGGTTCATTGGCCTACAGGCAGTTCAATGGCAAACTGAATGTAGATGATCCGAACCTGGATCTGGATTTTGATGGAATGGTCAACCTGTGCGATTCCTTGCCGGATTTCGATTTCGCCATGCAGGTCAGGCATGCCCAGCTTTTTAACCTGAACCTGTTGAAACGCGATTCGATCGAAAACCTTGCCACCCGGCTGAAAGTTAACTTTAAAGGGACCAGCCTCGACAACATCGATGGCTCTATCCATATCGAAAATACAACATATTCCGAAGGCAACAAGCAGATAACAATGGATGTACTGTCATTACTGACCAGGCAGGACACGGCCTCCGGGAAAAGTTACCATCTTCAGTCCGATTTTGTCGATGCTGATATTACGGGAGAATTTTCATTTAAAGCCCTGATCCCTTCGTTGAATACGTTTATCCAGAATTACCTGGCCTCCTTCAGCCTGAACGATTCGCTGATTGCCCTCAACCGATTCCAGTCGAACCAGAAAATGAATTATGAAGTGCGGTTCAAAGAATCTGACGAGGTTACAAATGTTTTCCTTCCCTTCCTGAGGATAGCGCCCAACTCCACCTTCAATGGTTATTACAACGAAGATAAGGGAACCATCGTCATGAAAGGAAAATCTCCCGCTGTGTTCATCAACAACTTCGAGCTTACCGACTGGTACCTTGATGCTGAAAACAGTTTTGACGACCTGTCGGTTAAAACAGGATCGGCAAAAGTTTACCTGAAAAGGGCAAGCAAAAAAGATTCCCTGGAGGTTAAAGTCGATTCATTCCAGGTTGTTTCAAACATCCGGCACGACAGTATACAGTACCACGTTTCCTGGAGGGCCAACAGGAACCCGAGTGAATTCGAAGGTTTTGCAAGCTTCAGGAAAAGTCCGGTCATCGAATTGAAACTGAAAAAATACAAGGTCTACCTGGATGAAAAGTACTGGAGCGTTGATCCGGAGAACTTTGTCGTCATCGATACATCTTCGGTCAAAATATCGAACCTTGCATTTTATTCGGGAGATCAGTATCTGAAGGCCGACGGTAATCTCTCGCTTGCAGAATCAGACACCCTGAATGTCAGCTTTAACAGGGTGGATATTTCAAAACTCGACCAATTGCTTGGCAGCAGCGCGATTGATGTGGATGGAGTGCTGAGCGGCAGTCTCAAAATGGCTAAGCCATATAGTGACATAGTGGTGCTGGCCGACCTGCGGGTTAATAAATTCAAATTCAACAAGGAACTGCTCGGGGATGCAACTTTAAATTTGAAATATGATGCGGCTGCTTCCAAATTTGATCTTTTATCGCAGATCATCTATACCGGCAATGCGGGAAGCAATATCCCCTTATCACTGACCGGCAGTTACTTCCTGAGTAAAAAGAACCCCCACTTTAATTTTGACCTGTCGCTGAAAAATCTCAATTTAAAAATGGTCGGGCCATTTGTTGCTGATTTCATGACCGGAGTGAGCGGGCTGGTATCCGGCCAGGTGAAGATACAGGGCAGTGCCGACCATCCCGACATCAGGGGGCAATTGAAAATGATGCGCACTGAATTTAAAATCAACTACCTCAATGTTCCCTATTCTTTTGCCGACGTAGTTACGATCGACAGCAACGCCTTCATCTTTGACAAGATCACCCTGTATGACTCACTGGGGCATAAATCGGTGTTGAATGGCCGGATCACCCACCACCATTTCAGCGACCTGCGCCTGGATCTGAACGTTGATATGGATGATTTTGCGGCTTTCAGCAACACCCGCGCCCAAAACAACATTTTTTACGGCAAGGCGCGTGCTACCGGTACAGCAACCATCACCGGCCCCCCCGAAAACATTAAAATTACGGTTAGGGCTACAAACGGCGGGAAAACGAATGTGGTTATTCCGATTGATCTTACCCGGTCGGTAGGACAAACGGACTATATTGTTTTTGTAAATCCCCGTGCCGATTCGGCTGAAAAAGCATCCGAAAAGTACCAGGTAGTTACCTCCGGGTTGAGCCTCGACCTGGGTTTGCGTGTGAACCAGGATGCGGAGGTAGAGGTTTTTCTTCCCGACCAGCTTGGAAACCTTAAGGCTTCAGGCAGCGGGAACCTCCTGATGAGCATGACGCCTACGACGCCCTTTTCCTTATCAGGAACCTACACATTGGCAAAGGGATCCTTCCTGTTCCAGTTTAAGAATTTGCTGAGGCTGCCCATGTCAATCCAGCAGGGAAGCACCATCAGCTGGACCGGGGATGCAGCCGATGCAAATATCTCCATCAGCGCGGTTTATAAAACAAAAGCTCCCATGAAGGGGATCACGACCAATCCCGAGGAAGAAGGGATCCGGATTCCGGTTGAATGTGTCATCAGGCTTGGAGGTAAGTTGCTGAACCCCGATATGTCGTTCGCCATCAACCTTCCAAATGTTGAAGAGAGCCTCAAAAACGAAGTCTATTCGACCATCGACACAAACAATACCGCCACGGTGACAGAACAGGCAATTTACCTCATGGTCATGAATCAGTTTAAACCGGTGGTGGCAAGTTCAAATTCAACCGTTGATGTAAGTGCCACCTCATGGTCACTCGTTACGAATCAGATCAACAGCATGTTGTCGCAGATCGCGACGAATGTGAATGTGAATATGAACTACAAACCCGCAACCAGCACCACGAACCAGGAATTTGATGTGGGAATTTCAACTCAGCTTTTCAATGACCGCCTGCTGATCGATGGTACTTTCGGTATGAATTCCTATACCAATGCCACTGTCCAGCAATCGAGCACCATTGTGGGTGATATCAATATAGAGTACGTTCTCACCCAGAACCGGAGGTGGAGGGTTCGTGCCTTTAACCGTACCAACACGCTCAATATCCTGAACAACAATGCACCTTACACGCAGGGGGTAGGGATAAAATATCAACGGGATTTCACGAATTTTGGTGAATTATTCAAATTCGGGAAAAAACCTAAGATTCAGGACCAGGGAGATACTTTAAAGAAAACAAGATGATCGCAGTTTATCGCTCCTCTGCAGGGTCAGGAAAAACATTCACACTTGTAAAGGAGTATGTGAAGATCATCCTCGTTGAACCGGGTGATTTCCGGCATGTTCTGGCCATCACTTTCACCAACAAGGCGGCCAATGAGATGAAGGAACGTGTCCTCAAGGCATTGGCCGGCCTCTCGAAAGGAGACCTGGCAGCAGATGCAATGATCAAAGGCACGTTGCTGCCATTACTGATGAAGGAAACCGGGCTCGCTGCCCATGAGATTGCCATGAACGCGGCGAAAGCACTGGAGATGATCCTTCATAATTATGCCGACTTTGCCATCGGAACCATCGACAGTTTCTCCCACAGGCTGATCCGCACCTTTGCGCATGATTTCGGTTTGCCGGTAAATTTTAACGTAGAGCTCGATGCCGATGAGCTTTTGTCGACCGCGGTCGATCTCCTGTTGGATAAAGTGGGCGATGATGCAGCACTGACTTCCATTTTGGTAAAGTTCCTCGAAACACGCATGGAGGAGGATAAAGGGTGGAACATTGATGCCATCCTGACTGGCTTTGCCAGGATATTGCTGGACGAGGAGGGACAGGGCCGGATCGCCAGGCTGAAAGCGCTTTCACTCGAACAATTCGGGGTTATTTCAGAAAATCTTTACGCCGGGATCAGGCAGTTTGAGAAACGGGTCCGCGAAATATCAAAGGAGGGAGTGGGAATTTTGCAGGGAGGCAGCTTTTTACCCTCCGATTTTTTCCAGGGTGAACGGGGAATATGGAAATATTTCACAAACCTGGCTGCAGGGAAAATGGACAAGATCGAGCCCAACAGTTACGTGCTCGCTACTATTGAAGAGGATAAATGGTTTTCGGGAAAAGCCTCACCGGCCTCCCGCGATGAAATAACCGCCGTTAAGCCGCGGCTGACAGAGATTTACGAAAAACTTCAGAAAGAGGCCGGCCTGCACAAACAGGACTATTACCTTCGGAAATTGCTTGCCAAAACCATCTATCCGCTTGCCGTGTTGAATGAAATCGAGAAAGTGCTAAACGATTTCAAACGTCAGAACAACGTCGTTCATATTTCTGAGTTTAATTCAAGAATAGCCGGAATTGTTATGAATGAACCGATCCCCTTCATCTATGAGCGGCTTGGCGAGAAATTCCGGCACATTCTCATCGATGAGTTCCAGGACACCTCGGCACTTCAGTGGATGAATTTTATTCCGCTCATCGAAAACTCCCTGGCCGGGGGCAATTTCAACCTGGTGGTAGGAGATGGCAAACAGGCGATATATCGCTGGAGGGGAGGCGAAGTGGAACAGTTCAACGCCTTGCCCATGATTCCCGGAAGTAGCGGGAATAACATCCTGATGCAAAGGGAGCAGGTTCTGCAACGCCATTATGAACAAATAATCCTTGAGCGGAATTTCCGTTCAAAGCCTGAAATTGTTGCATTCAACAACCGGTTTTTCAGAACGGTTGCCGGCCGGGTGCTCACCAATGGCAAAGAGAAAATTTATGAAGGGCTGGAACAACTCTCTCCCCCGGGTTCACCCGGGGGGTATATCAGCATGGAATTCCTCGAAGGCGATGAAGGAGATTTGGATTATGATACAAAGACACTGAACAGGATTCAATCGGTCATCCTCGAAGCGCAACAGGACAACTTTAACCTGCGCGACATGGCCATTTTATGCAGAAGCAATAAAAACGCCAGCGTCATTGCCAGGTTTCTTCTTGAACAGGGTCTGGAAGTGGTTTCTGCCGAATCCCTGCTTATTTCCAATTCTCCGGGTGTTCGTTTCCTTATTGCCTACCTGAAATTCCTGTTCGAACCAAGGAACGACATCATCCTTGCTGAAATCAGGCAATTTTTGCAACACGCACCAATGGGGACTGATCCAAAATGGGAGCAGTCGCGCGATACCTATGCGATGCTGCCGGTCTATGATCTGTGCGAATCGTTGATCCGTTATTATAAACTCAATACGGTTCCTGATCCTTACCTTCAGTTTTTCCTGGATGCCGTTCTTAAATTCACGGTAAAGATTTCCACGGGTGCAGTGGAATTTCTTGACTGGTGGGAAAAGAACAGGGGAAAACTGTCCATCAACGTACCTGAAGAATTGAATGCGGTAAAGGTAATGACGATACACAAAACCAAGGGGTTGGAGTTTCCGCTTGTTATCCTTCCCTTTGCGCAGGAATCACGGAAAAATACAAAAACATACCTTTGGGTCGACCTGGAGAAGGAGGTAGCTTCGGGATTGGAAACGGCCATCCTCAGGAGCGACAAAGAGATGGAGTCGACTGTTTACCGGGACTTATTTACGGATGAGAGGCAAAAATCCATGCTCGATCTGTTAAACCTGCTCTATGTATCCATGACCCGCCCTGAGGAAAGGCTTTATATCCTGACAAAATTTCCTCCGAAGAACCAGGATGAGGTCAGCTCCCTGCCTGGATTCTTTCAGATGTTCCTCCAGTCGGAAAATATTTGGGTTGAAGGACGGTCAGCATACACTTTCGGCCTGAAAACAGTCCATTCCAAAAAGATTGCCAAACATGAAATGGAGACCCTTACCCAGCAAAAAGTGATCAGTACCGACTGGCGGCAGAAAATTGAGATACGGGCAAGAGCGCCGTTAATGTGGGATATGGAAAATCCGCTCCAAAAATCGCAATGGGGCAGCAGGCTCCATACCCTCTTGTCGTGGGTTACCACGGGAGCGGATATTGCCTTCGTGGTTGAAAAGGCAGCTTTGGCAGGACTTTTGGAGAAAGCCGACCAGGAAAATGCAGAGAAGATACTAAGATCGGTTATCTCCGACCCGCTGCTTGCCAGGTTGTTCAGCGACCAGGTAATGGTGAAAACGGAAGCCGAAATCCTATTGCCGGAAGGATCGTTTTACCGTCCCGACCGGGTGGTTTTCGACGATAACCGGGTCACCATCCTCGATTACAAGAGTGGAAAGCCAAATCCGAAGCATGGCGAACAGCTGATAAAGTATGCAGGATACATTGAAGAGATGGGATATAAAAACATTCACCGGGCATTGGTATACCTGGCGCCGGAGGTGATGGTCGTCGAGGTGTAATTGTACCGCCTCATCCCCGTCCCCTTATCCCTGCAGAGAAGGGGAACACCCTCTTTCTGGTGAGAGGATTGGTGTGGTTTTTCGAACAGATGTTTCAATGAACTGAAGTTATGATGGGTATAGAACAAAAGTTAATTCAGCTTTACACATCCTGGTGCGGTAAAGCGCCGCTTTCGCTAGTAAAATTGCCGGGTTCCGGTTCCTACCGGAGCTATTACCGCCTCCGGGGAACGCTGGAAACGGTTATCGGTGCACACAACGGGGATGTTCGCGAAAATGAGGTATTCATATCCTTCACCGGCCATTTTCGCCGGGAAGGACTTCCCGTGCCTGAAATACTGGCCAACGATCCTGAAGGCCGCGTGTATCTCCTTTCCGATCTGGGAGATACTACACTCTACCAGTTGCTTACCCAAAAGAGGGCAGGGGATCTTTCCGGATCTCCTTTGACCCGGCAGGAAGGTGAGGGTTTCCCTTCGGAGGTCATGGAAATCTACAAAAAAGTCCTTGGCTGGCTTCCGGTTTTCCAGGTAAAAGCCGGACAAAAGTTGAATTACGAGTTGTGTTATCCGCGAGCTGCATTCGATCGCCAATCGATGATGTGGGATCTGAACTATTTCAAATACTATTTCCTGAAACTGGCAAAGATCCCCTTTGAAGAGCAGGCGCTGGAGGATGATTTTACAACCCTCTGCGATATCCTGCTACAGGCTGATGCCGGTTTTTTCCTTTACCGTGATTTTCAGTCAAGGAACATCATGGTGGTAAATGGAGAGCCGTGGTTCATTGATTACCAGGGAGGGAGGAAGGGAGCCCTGCAATACGATATTGCCTCGCTGCTTACCGATGGTAAAGCCGATATCCCGATTGCTGTGCGGCAACAGTTGCTCCATTATTACCTTGACAAACTCGGGGAGCTCTTTCCCGTTGACCGTGAAAATTTTTTAAGGATTTATCACGGTTTTGCCTTGATCCGCATCCTCCAGGCCATGGGTGCCTATGGTTTCAGGGGATATTATGAACAAAAACCCCATTTCCTGCAGAGCATACCTTTCGCACTGCGCAACCTGCAATACCTGCGTGCGAACAAGCTGATCGGTTCCGGTCTTGACACCCTGATGGAGGTCATAGACAGGATGGTCGACACCCGGGAATTGTACAATCCATTCCCTGCAACGGTCAATGACTCTATCCCCGGGATTTATCCTGAAGGCTCTCCAGGCGAACAGTCTATCTCCAGGATTTATCCTGGAGATCCTAGCCAGAAACTCACCGTGACTATCCGTAGCTTCTCCTATAAAAAGCGAATCCCCATAGATGAAAACGGCAACGGGGGAGGTTTTATGTTCGATTGCCGCGCACTTCCGAACCCGGGAAGATTTGATGAGTTCAGGCAACTCAACGGCAAAGACCAGCCCGTGATCGATTTCCTTGAGAAGGAGCAGAGTGTCAGCGATTTTCTTGGCCATGTGCGCTCCCTGGCCGATCAAAGTGTATCGACCTACCTCAGCCGCGGTTTTGAGCACCTCATGGTATCCTTTGGCTGTACAGGCGGGCAGCACCGCTCTGTATACTGCGCCGAAAAACTTGCAAAACACCTGAAAACCAAATTCAAAATATCCATTATCTTAATCCACCTCGAACAAACCACTTAAAACCTGAAACTTAACCACTTAAAACCTAAAACTTAATCACTTAAAACTTTTTTTTTGAAAGCCCTGATCTTAGCCGCCGGCCTTGGCACGCGGCTGAAGCCATTCACTGATGTACATCCTAAAGCGCTTTTCCGGGTTGAAGGAAAAACACTGCTCGAACATGCGCTGAACCATCTTAAATCTGCCGGTGTTGATGAAGTGATTATCAATGTGCATCATTTTGCCGGTCAGATCATTGCATTTATTCAGGATCATCATGACTTCGGGTTGAAGATTGCGATTTCTGACGAAACCGGCGAGTTGCTTGAAACCGGCGGGGGGCTGAAAAAAGCTGCCTGGTTCTTCCGCGACTGCGACTGTGCAATCGTCAGGAATGTTGACCTTCTGTCGGACCTCGACCTGTTGAGGATGGCCAAAGACCATCTGGCTTCCCTGTCCCTTGCAACGCTGGCCGTTCGCAAACGTGAAACTTCCAGGTATTTTCTTTTTGATGACCGGATGAACCTGTGCGGCTGGGAGAACCTGAAAACGGGCGAAAGGCGTTTGTCAAAGGAAACAGTCTCCCCCATGCCCCTTGCCTTCAGCGGCATTCAGGTGGTCGACCCGCGGATATTCCCGATGATAACCGAAATGGGGAAATTTTCACTCACTGATCTTTATCTCCGGTTGGCGAAAACGCACAACATCAGGGGATATCTTGAAGATGGCGTGGTGTGGAGGGATGTTGGGAAAATGACAAATGACAAATGACAAGTGACGATTGACAACTATAAGTTGCATTCACTGGTCAATTGTCATTTGTCACTTGTCATTTGTCACTTGTCAATTGTTATTTTTTTTCTTGCGGGGCAAAGCCTGCTATCCTCAAACCACCTGCACTTCGGTTTGCAGGTGAGACAAGGATTTACTTTCTCATCGTGTTTAACATGGGTGACCCAGTCGGGATCTGCCAGCTGGGGACGGGCAAGTGCTGCAAAATCTGCGTGGTTGTTTTCAAGAAGCCACTCAGCCCGTTCCCTGGTTTTGATCTCATTGACCACGATTACAGGGATGCCTGCATGCGCTTTAATTACACTACCGCTGTAGACGATCCAGTTGTATTCATAACCAGGGGGGGTACGGGGCAGATTCACCAGGCTCCCTCCGTGCGATACATGCAACAGGTCAATGCCCGTCTTCTCAAGATGTTGCGCAATTGCGATCCCATCCTCCAGGGAAGGTGAATTTGCGCCAAGCCGATATCCGATAATGAAATCGTTCCCGCAGACGGCCCTGATCCCCAGGATGATCTCTGTGGCCAGTTTCATGCTTTTTGCAAAGTTCCCGCCATATTCATCTTCACGTTTATTGAAAAATGAGGAGGCGAACTGGTTTAATAAATACCCATGGGCCCCGTGCAACTCCACCCCCTGGTAGCCTGCTTTTTGAGCCCTTGAGGCAGCGTCAATGAATGCCTGCCTCGTTTCGTCAATCTCTTCCGTCGTCAGTGCCACCGACCGGGGATTGGAGGCAAAAGCCGAGGGAGCTTTTGCAACGGGCGACACTTGCTCATTGGTCAGCAACCCGGCATGGTGTATCTGGAGCAATGAAATGGCTCCTTCCTTTTTGACAGCCGCTGCGATCCTGCTCATTCCCTTGATATGCTCGTCCGACCAGATTCCAAGCTGGAAGGGAGCGAGCCGGCCATTCTTCAATACCGCCGTGGCTTCGGTGATGACAATCCCCGGGCCGCCTGCGGCAATCTGCCGGTAATGTTCAACGTTCCGGTCAATCACAATGCCGTCATCGCCGGCATAATGGAAGCAAACGACGGGTGGGAAGACAATGCGGTTTTTAACCGGCAGGCCTTTGAGGAGGTAGTTGGAGAAGAGGGGGGGCATACTAGATTTACGATTTACGATTTACGATTTACGATTTACGATTGACGATTTACGATTTACGATTTTGGGGTGATGATGGCGAAGTTGAAACAGGAGGGTTAAAGGCAGTGAAAATAATACAAATAAATTGGTTGGATTTACCTGAGTAATTTACTGATTTATATGTGTTTTATAATCTTTTACTATCCTTCAGCCATTGATTTGACCATCATCCTCCTATTATGAAACCTTTATCTGCCTAGCAAGGCGTAACTAACCTGTAGCTAACCTGTATCCAACCTGTAGCTATGGACTAACTACGGGGTAACCTCTTCGATGCTTCCTGCGGGCTTATCAGGTGCTTTTTCAGGGTATGGTTGCCTGTATAATCATAAGCGAGGGCTTCGATCGTTCCAACCGTACTGAGCTTTTCACTGCTGATTCTGCAGATCCATAAGCCGGAATGCCTGAATTGTTTGGCTTGCTCCCGTTTACAGGTGCCGGCCAGCTCAATTAAGTTGAGTTGCACCTGGGTTACGATATAATCATCGGTGGCCCGCACCCGTATCAGGTACTGATCTTTCCCCCTGGCTTTGCGTATGTCGATGGAGGTGATCTCCGGTTTGTGCAGATAATCGGCGATCGCCAGGTTGTATGCATTGATGCCGTCATGCTCATATTGCCGGTAAAATGCAAGACTGACAGGGTCATTGACGGCATACGCCGCATAAATTGTTGCAAATTTAAAATCCATGCGATGTTTCTTCTGGTTTTCGGTCCATTTGATCCGCCTGCCTTTTGGATAGATACAGAGAACCGGTTTGCCGTTCCGCTGTTTGATCACCATCATGTCGTTCAGCCTGCCATGAAACCCGCTCAGAAGAGATCCTTTCTCGCCCCGTGCCATTATCCTGCATTTTAATTCACAAAGATAAACACCTTGATCGAATATCGAATATCGAATAATGAAAATCGAATAATGAATAATGAATATCGAACAACGAAGTTTGAAATTCTAAGCCACTAGTCATTTGTCACTTGTCGTCTGTCATTCGTCACTTTTCAAGCTTTATTTCCTACATTTGTCACAATAATATGTCAATCCATGCTTCCATTTCTCCAGAAAACCGCGCAGTACCTCGTCTCAACCTATGGAGATAACCTTGACGGATTGTGCATTGTATTGCCGAACCGCCGTGGGGGACTGTTCCTGAGGAGATACCTGGCCACCGGAGTTGGGAAGGTTACCTGGGCGCCAGCCATTTTTTCCATCGAGGATTTTATTGCGGAAATCAGCGGATTACAGGAGGCGGAGACACTCCACCTTCTTTTTGAACTTTTTGAAGTTCACCGCGAAATAGAAGGGAAGAATGCACAGCTCTTTGAAGACTTTTTAAGATGGGCCCCCCAGTTGCTCAGCGATTTTAATGAGATCGACCGTTACCTGGCCGATGCAAAGGAGCTCTTTTCCACCCTCACAGAAGCCAGGGCCATTGCGCTGTGGAATCTTGATGGTCAGCCGCTTACGGAATTTGAAAAAAAATACCTTCAGTTTTACCAGTCGCTGCATGGCTATTATGAAAAATTGACCAAACGGCTGCTGGATAAAAAACATGCCTACCAGGGACTTGGTTTCAGGCATGCTGCCGAAAACATCGAAACAACAAAGCAAAAATTGCCGTGGCGCCACATCATCTTCACCGGTTTCAATGCCCTGACCAAAGCGGAGGAGCAGATCATCGGCACTTTGCGCAACGATGGAAAAGCGACCTTGCTGTGGGATGCCGATCATTATTACCTCGATAACAAACAGCAGGAAGCTGGCGATTTTTTACGCGATTGGATGCACAAATGGCCTGTGAAAGAGCCACAATGGATTTTCGACGATTTTGCAACATCGGTCAAACAGATTGAGATCATCGGCTCACCCGACCCGGTGGGGCAGGTGAAATATTGCGGTCACCTGTTGCAGGAATTGGCGAAGAATGGCATGGCTAATGAAAGGACTGCGGTGGTGCTGCTGGATGAAGGACTGCTCATCCCGCTCCTTAACTCCATTCCGGATGAAATCAGCGCCCTAAACATCACGGCAGGCCTTTCACTGAAGCAAACACCCCTGGCGGGTCTCTTTGAAACAGTGTTCCAGTTGCATCTGCATACTGCCCGGTTTACCTATCTCGTTTCCAAAGGCATCAAAAAGTACTATTACAAGGATGTACTGAAACTACTGCAACACCCGTATGTTCACCGGATGGCCGGTGGAATGGCTGACAAAAACAGGTTTGTTCTTGATGAAACCATTGAAAGGATCAGGCTGGGACACCGGATTTTCCTGGGAATTGAAGACATTGTTTCGCAGAATGCAGGTTTGTTTTCGGCAAACCTGGCTTTTCTGGATGCCATATTTGCAGACTGGGCAAAACCGTATGATGCCCTAACCTGTTTCAAAGCAATGATCGAAACCATCCGGATCGGCGATGTGGCAGCGATCGAAATGGAATACCTCTTCGCCTTTTCCACCATCATGCACCAGCTCGGAAACCTGCTGTCAGATTTTCCGTCGGATTTGAAAATTCCGGCTTTCTATGAATTATACAAACAGGTCATAACGGGTACCAGCCTCCCTTTTTACGGAGAACCGCTAAAAGGAGTGCAACTGATGGGGATGCTTGAAACCCGGACGCTTGATTTTGAGAATCTTATCATGTTGTCGTGCAATGAAGACCTGTTGCCAAGCGGGAAGATCAGTGCATCGTTCATCCCCTTCGACATAAAAAGAAGTTTTGAACTGCCAACCTACCGGCACAAAGATTCGGTTTACGCCTATCACTTTTACCGGCTCATTCAGCGGGCACAGCGTGTGTGGATTTTTTACAATACCGAACCCGATCAGCTGGGCGGAGGCGACCGCAGCCGTTTCCTGAGGCAAATCGCCTCTGAATTGCCTGCATTTAATCCCCACATCCTGATCAGGGAATCAATATTAACAGCCCCGCTCCTCAAGGGCGAACCGCCCCCTGTGATCGAAATCCCGAAAAACGGAGATACCCTTGCATCCCTGGAAGAAAAAGCCGTGAAAGGTTTTTCAGCAAGTTCGCTGAATACCTACCGCAATTGTTCCCTGAAATTTTATTATGCCGAAATTGCCGGCATCAGGGAACCCGAAGATGTGGACGATACCATCGATCCCGCGGTGCTTGGAAGTGCCGTACATGAAGCGCTCAATAAGCTCTACCTGCCCTTTATCGGCCAGCCATTGACCAAAGGCAACCTGTCGGCCATGGAAGCAGGAGTGGACCAGGCTATTGACAAGGCTTTTGAAAAGAAATTCAAAGGATCCGACATCACCTATGGTAAAAATCTCTTGCTTGTAAGTGTGGCAAAATTAATGGTTAAGCGATTTTTAACATTTGAAGCTGATCAGCTGGAAGAACTTGCCAGGTCGGGGCAGAGTTGCACAGTGGCACTTTTAGAACAATTTGTTGAAACGTTCATCAGCGTTCCTTATGGAGACAAAGATTTGAATGTCAGGCTGAAAGGATTTATCGACCGGGTTGATAAGATGGATGGCTGGTGGAGAATCATCGACTATAAAACGGGAATTACTGAACCAAAACAGGTAAAGGTGAAAGATTGGGATGATCTGGCCGGAAACCCCGACCTGAACATTGGTTTCCAACTCCTGATGTATGGTTACCTGTTGCATTTCAGGTTTCAACATCCCATCATTTCCAGTGCGGGGATCATCTCCTTAAAGAAGGTCAATGCCGGGTTCACTGCCGTTACCGTGCCCGGTGATGAGCCCGGTAAATTGTCAGCATCGCTGAATGAAACATCAGTAAAACGATTTGAAGATGTTTTGAAGGTTATCCTGGCTGAGGTTTACGATCTCGCAAAACCATTTTCCCAAACCGCCGATCTGAACATCTGCGAACGTTGCCCTTACATCAATCTTTGCGGACGCTGAGTTCGCTCTCTGAAAATACGCAGGCTTCGTATATATAAAGTTCAGCCTCCTTCCATCCGTTCCAGCCAATCCCTGCCTTGTCGCGGGCGCAATGACCCAGGAATTCTTCAACGTTCCAGCCGGTTTCCACAGCAACCTGGGGTAAAAAAGTGCCGGAAGCGTTGCCTTTTTTAATATAAATACCGTGTTTCCCTGGTATGATCTCATCGGGCGAACTGATCTTCCGCATGGGTGAAAGTACTGAGATTTCAATTTCAAGGTGATCGGTTTCACCGGCAACTACGGGCTCGAAGCGGCTGTCTTCCGTTGACGAGGCTACAGCCAGCTCCCTTATCAGCTGATAAAGGGGGATGTTCGCCGAAAACCTGCCAATGCAGCCACGCAGTGTGCCGTCTGTCTTCAGGGTCACAAAAGCCCCGGCGTGTTGTTTTAGTTTATCAGGGTAAACTGAAGGATCGTCTTGAGGGATGCGCCGGTCGCGCACATATTTTTCGATGGTCCCCCTGGCAATTTTCAGCATCATGATCTTTTCTTCCCGGGTAAATTCGAATGTGGCTGGTTGACTTTTTGTTGCCTCCATGTTAGTCAGCGCGAGAGACCAATACCCTACCACCTGCTGTTTGTCGCCGTATTCTGAATCCCCTGAATTCAGGTAGTGTATGGGAACGATTTTCTTTTCCGGATCCTGACTCATCAAATCGAGCATGACCAGGACGGAGGTCCACCCGCACAGATTGGTAGCCAGGTTTGGCATATTTTTCCCGCGGTATTTGTCAAGGAACTTCATCAATTCTCCCGGTGAACCGGTTGCAATGGCATCGCAGGTGGCCTTGTCAGCCAGCTGGGCATCGGCATAGGAGGGGTAGTGTGAAAAATCGGTGCTGAATAC